>CAXSFF010000185.1:0-6411 GCA_964236035.1 uncultured Acetobacteraceae bacterium | reverse complement strand
CCAGCGCCCGCCCGGCCAGCCAGGCGGCAGCGGGGGCGGCGGGCACGGTCACCAGCCAGCCGAGGACGCTGCTTCCCGGCAGGGCGCGCGCCACCGCCCCCGCCAGCAGTCCCGCCAACACGGCGCCGAGATAGGCGGCCAGCACCCTGCCCACCCGTGCAGCCAGCGTCGCCGGCCGCGCCGCCTTGGGCACTCCCCAAGGCGCAACAGGAGCCGTGACCCAGGGCGGCGGCGGCGGCGGCTCGCCCCAAGGGTTTGCCGCGGCTGCCCGCAGTGGCGGCGCGGCTATCGGCTCCAGCACGTCCGGCAGCCTGGTCCTTGCCGCCGCCGCGACGGGCTGCGCCGGCGGCGGCAGCGGGACGCCCGCCTGGCTGGCGATCTCCCGCAGCGCGGCGTGCTCGCCCGCCGCGACGAACGCCGGCTCGTCAGCGAGGCGGAAGCGGGTGGCTGCCGTGATGCGCCCGTTCGCGAGCAACTGGGCCAGGGTGCGGGCGCTGCGGATCGTCACCCGCTCGCCATGCGCATCGATAAACTCGTACATCGTCCCGCTCTCCCGGGTGGCCCCGTATTGGAAGGGCTAGAAAGTGATGGTAACGCTTTGCGGGTGAATAATCGGTTTCGAGCGACCAGCAAGCTATCGCGCCGCCGCACCATCCAACTAGCCCTGGCCATATCGTCCCTGACCAGCGCGTTCGACGCCGGGGCCGCCTGCCTTCCCAAGGGGCTTGATCCCCTGCCCCCGCCCGCCGCGGAGGCCGTCGCGCCGCCTGTTGCGCGCGCGCCTGCGGCCAGCGTCTTCCTCGACGTCTCGGGCAGCATGGCGGGCTACGTGGCGCGTCCGCCTGCCGGCAAGCATCCACCCGACGCCGGCGAGCCGCGCGCGTTCCATGACGTGGTGCTGAGCCTGCCGCAGCTCGCGGCGTCGGTCGCCGACACGCTGCACCTGTTCGCGTTCGGCAAGACCATACGCCCGCTCGCCACCAGCGACCTCGCGCGCGCGTCGGACCCGCACTTCTACGCCGACCAGGACAGCCGCATCCAGGACGCCTTGGGCCGCATGGACGCCCTGCCGCCCAACGAGGTCGGCGTGCTGATCACCGACCTGTTCCTCAGCGGCGACGAGGTGTTCGCGGGCGCGGCCTCGCTGCGGGCGCCGTTGGCCAGCATGCTCGACGGCGGGCGCAGCATCGCGTTGGTCGGCATCCGGTCGGGGTTCGCCGGCACGGTCTACGACATCCCCGGCGCCAAGCCCTACGCAGGCGCCACCGAGCGGCCGTTCTACCTGATCGCGACCGGGCCAATGCCCGCCGTGGCCGCCCTGCTGCGACGGCTGCGCACGGAGCTGCTGGCGCCGCTGCCCGCCCCCCGCGACGGTCAGCCGCGGTTCAACGCCGTGGTGTTCACCCGCGATCCCTTTCGCACGCCGCCGGCGCTGCTGGACATGACGCCCGGCGATGGCGCTGCGGCTGTGCCGTCGCTGTTGCGGGAAGTGGGGCCGCAAGCCTCCCGCATCCGGTTTCCCGGCGGCGCAGGCACGGCGTCGTCTGCCATCCCCCTGCGATCCATGACCTGGCCCGACGCGCTGCTGCCCGACAAGTTCAGCCGGGTCGAGCAGTTGTGGGCGCTGCCGCCTGGGGATGGCGGGCGCTCCGCCTGTGACGGGCACTGGGTCGAGATCCATAGCCTGCCGGGCCTGGCGCAGGTGTCGCCCGGCCCGGCGGGCGGCGTGGCCGTCACGGTCGGCGGCGCGGCGCTCGCCCGCGCGACGCCCGGCCTGACCTTCCTGCTGGATGTCGGCGTCATGACGGCGGGGCTGGGCGACGCCCCGGCGCAGACCGCCTGGACCCACGCCTGGAACCTGGAGGCGCGCGAGGCGGAGGCTTTCGTGGCCTCGCGCCCGCAGATGTTCCGCACCCTCAACCTGCGGGAGATCGTCGGCATGCTGGAGGGGATCGTCCGCGACGGCCTGACGCCGAGGCCAATCGGCGAGGCCCTGCTGGCGTTCCAGGTCTCGGCCCGGTGAGGAGGGACCGGATCGTGCCGCCGGCCCGCGCCATCGTGCTGGGCATCGTCCTGCTGGTGGCCACCCTGGCGGCGTCGCAGTGGCTCGACGACACGCGGCTGGCGGAGGGCATGCTGCGGGCGGACCACAGGCTGCCGGAGCTGATGCCGTCCTACATCCCCGACCTGCGCCGTGCCGTCCAGCTCACCCTCGCCACCGTCGTCGCCGTGCCGTTGCTGGCCTTCCTGGCCTGGATCGGCGAGACGGCGTTCGCGCGGCCGACCGGCCCGGGCCAGGTCGCCCGTGGCTGGCGGCTGGCCACCTGGGTGGTCATCTGCGTGCTCACCGGGCTCTGCGTGTACGGCCTGGTCGATTACGAGACGCTGGGCGGGCTGGACTCCGTGGACGCGAGGTTCGCCAACCAGGCCGCGCTCGTGCTGGCCGCTGTTGCCGCCGCGCTGTTCTGGGCGTTCTGCCTGCTCGGCACCGAGCGCATGATCCGGCCCGCCGTGCCCTGCGGCGGCCTGCTGGTCGGCCGCAGGTGAGCACCGACTTCGTCCTCGGCATCGGCGGCACGGGGGCCAAATGCGTCGAGGCGTTCGTTCGCCTCGCCACCTGCGGCCTCGGCCCGCAGGACGCATGGGTCGGCCTGCTGGACCAGGACCGCTCCAACGGCAACTCCGCGCGCAGCGGACAGGCGCTGTCACAGTACCAGGACCTCAGGGCCGCTTTGCGCGTGACCGGCGGCGCCGACCTCGGCGGCTCGCCGATGCTGGGCATGGCGTTGCAGAAGCCCAAGGCGGGATGGGCCTGGGCGCCGGAGGAACAGTCCTCGGCCACGTTGTCGGCCTCCGTCGGCTACCCGGCCCTACCGCCGGCGGAGCAGGCCGTGATGCAGGCGCTGTTCAACGACCAGGAGCGGCGGCTGCAGCTCGACGAGGGCTTCCGCCAGCGCCCGGCCCTCGGCGCCGCCCTGACGCTGCAAGGCGTCACGCCGCAATCCGCGGTGTGGCAGGACCTGCTGGCGGCGTTGCAGGCGGCCGGGCATGGCGGCGAGGTGCGCGTGTTCCTGCTCGCCTCCATCTTCGGCGGCACGGGGGCGGCCGGCTTCCCGACGGTGGCGCGGCTGCTGCGGGCGGAGATCAACGGACGCGGCCTCGAAGGCAAGGTGAAGCTCGGCGGCGCGCTGCTGCTGCCGTATTTCTTGTTCCCCGCTCCGCCTGGCGATGATGGCACGACCATCCGCCCCGACTCGGCGGCGTTCATGACCCAGGCCAGAGGCGCGCTGGAATACTATTCGCAGCTGTTCCGCGCCGAGCGGGTGTTCGAGCGCCTGTACGTCATGGGCGCCGATCCGCTCATCGCCCTGCCCGGCTACTCCGACGGCGGCTCCGCGCAGGCCAACCCGCCGCTGCTGCCCGAGTTCCTGGCTGCCCTCGCCGCCGTGGACTTCTTGCGCCCCGGCCGCGGCGGCGGCGGCGAGACGCTGGTGGCGGGTGCCGCCGGTGCCGAAACGGGCTGGGACGACATGCCGTTCGACGGGCCGGGCAACCTGCGCGCCGAGGTCGCGGCGACCCTGCGGACGGCGCTGGCGTGGCATCACCTGTACGGCCCCGCGCTCACCGGCGACGCGTGGCGGCGCTGCCGGCGGGAGGCATGGTTCCGCCGCCTGCTGCCCGCTGACGCCGACATCGGCGGCCCGGCGGCGCAGCAGGCGGTCGACCTGGTTTCCCGGACCTTCGACGGCCTGCTGCGCTGGTTCGTGGCGCTCAACCGCGGCGGCGCGGGCGGCGGGCGGCGGCTGGCGCTGATCGACGACGCGCGCATGGCAGGGCCTTCAGCCGCGGTCGACGACGTGCGGCTGGCACCGCGCCTGGACAGCCGGACGTTCGCCGGGTTGGTGCGGCCGGTGGAAGGGCCATCGCTGGCCGCCGTGTTCCAGCAGATGAGCTACGGGAAGCTGCCGCCCGGCGGCGTCGGCCTCGGCGCGGTCGTGGCGGCCCTGCGCGCGGCCTGCGGCGACGAGCGGAGAACCTGAACCCATGGCAGACACGATCCGTCACCTGCTGTCGCCGCTGCACAAGGATCACCGGGTGCCGCCGCTGGCCAAGGCGGGGACTTGGCACGCCATGGGCGCGGCGGACCCCCTGTTGGCTATCGCGCGCGGCCTGGACACGGGGCCGCGGCTGACGACGGCGGCGGCGGACATCGTCTCCGTGCCGGATGTCTGGGCCCAGCTCACGGTGTTCGACAACGCGCTCGCGACGGAAGGCCACCCGCTGCACGCCCGCGCGGTGGCGGAGTGGCGCGGGTTGCTCGGCTGCTTCGCGCTGGCCGCCTACCGCGTGCCGGACCTCACCTCCGAGCTGCTGCCGCTGCACGCGGGGCCGGGCAGCAGCCGCTGGGGCGCGCTGGCCGCCCGGCTGACGCCGCAGTGCGCCCTGCTCGGCGGCGGGCGCCTCGCCGAGGTGGCGCTGGTGCGGGTGGGAACGACGCTGATCGGCCTCGGCCAGCCGCTTACCTTGCTGGCGCCGAGCCGCTCGCTCGGCGACCTGCGCAGACGGCCGCCGGTGCCCTGGATGGACCATGGCCGGTTCCTGGACCCGCTGCTCGCCGCCGACCTCTCGCGCGACGAGCGGGCGGTGCTGGCACGCTTCCTGGCGCGGCTGTGCGCCGACCTGGAGGCCGAGCGCGACGCCGGCCGCGACGTGCAGGCGCTGCTCGGGCTGTCCCGCGGCTACCTGGCCGACGCAGGGCAAGGCGCGGCCCGCTCCGGAGCGCAGTTCGAGAGCGAGCCGGCCTCGATGGCGCTGCCCGGCCTGCGGGTGTTCACGGCGTTGCGGACCCGGGAGCGGGCCGTCGGCGCCCAGGGCCGGGAGACGCCGTCCGACTGCCTGCTGGCGTTGCGGCCGGACCTGCCGGCGTCGGCGCTGAAAGGCGTGATCCTGTTCGACCCATCCCTGCACGAACAGCTGGGACGCGCAGCGGGCGAGGTCACGGTGTGGGGCCGCCACTCCCTGCGCATGTTGCAGGACCGGCCGGAAAGCCTGCAACAGATGCGGGCCGAGGCGCAGTCCGCCGGCTACCTGGTGGTCGAAAGCGGCGAGCTGTTCCTGCCGAGGTTGTACCGCACCGACGGCGTGGAGGGCGAGGCCGCGTTCGAGCAGCATCCGCAAGGCGCGCGCGGCCACCTGCTGCCGCTTTCGCCGCTGCTGCTGGCGATCCTGCCGCGGGCCAGGCTCGCCCGGGCCTGCCGCATGTCGCCCCGAGGCGGCGGCATGACGGTCGACCTGCAACTGACGCTGGCGGATGGCGCGGCCGTGACGCTGTCGAAGACCTACGCCTCCGAGGAGGGCGGCGAGCCGCCGTTCGCGCTTTCGGTCTGGCCCGACTTCAAGGCGGACTGGTGGCGCCTGCAACTGGCGTACTCCGGCGCCACGCCGGACATCCAGTTCGTGGCCAGCGGCTTCGTCTCGCCGCAGGGCCTGGCCAGGGCGCTCGCGGCGAACGACGGCTTCGGCGCCGTGGCGGCGGCGCGGGCGCTGCTCGCCGGCGACGTGGCGGCGCTGGCGGACACGACCTGGTTCCGCCAGGACCAGCAGGGCGCCAAGGCGCTGCACATGCTGCCGGGCGCGGCGGAGGCCGTGGTCATGGAGGACCGCAGGGCCGCCGCCTGCGTCGCCGGGCTGCTGCTGCTGCCGGAGCCCAGGCAGGCCAGCGCCGGGGCAGCCGGCGGCACGGCGCGGGTCGGCATCGACTTCGGCACCACCAACACCGCGATCTACCTCCAGGTCGGCGCGCAGGAGCCGCAGCCGCTGCGCATCAATCCCCGCCACATCCTGGCATACCGGGCGGCGGCGCAAAGCCAGGACGAGCTGGACGCCGAGCTGCTGCCGGTGACACTCGTCGGGGTGCCGTTCCAGACCATCCTGCGCGACCGCCGGCTGCCGGACGGACGCGGCGAGCGCATGGCGTTCCGCGACACGCTGGTCTACTTCGCCCAGCGCCGGGTGGCGGCGCTGGGCCGGCTGACCGGCCGCAGCAGCGACGACGACCTCTACGCCAACCTCAAATGGGGCGACGACCCGCTGTCCCGCGAACGCGTCGAGCTGTTCCTGACGGAGGTGGCCGTGCTGGCGCTCGCCGAGGCCGCGGCGCTTGGCATCCGGCCCGGCGACGTGGTGTTCTGCTGCTCGTTTCCCGAAGCGTTCCGGCAGCAGCAGCTCGCCAGCTTCCAGGGCGCCGCCCGCAACGCCGTCGACCGCGCCCTACGCATGGTCGGCGGCGCGGGCGCCGGGCAGGCGGAGCCGGAGTTCCAGACCGAATCGGTGGCGACGGCGCAGTACTTCATCAACCGGCTGAAGACCCCGCCCACCGAGGGCCTGGTGACGTTCGACATCGGCGGCCAG
>CAXSFF010000184.1:0-6433 GCA_964236035.1 uncultured Acetobacteraceae bacterium | reverse complement strand
CGAGTTCGTCCGCATCCGCACCGAGCAGGCGATGCAGCAAGCCAAGGCCGCCGAGAAGATCACCGCCCAGCGCGCCCACATGCAGGCCTTCGTCGACCGCTTCCGCGCCAGCGCCAGCAAGGCCCGGCAGGCGCAGTCCCGCCTGCGCGCGCTGGAGAAGATGCCGGCGATGGAGGCGGTGATCGAGGACCACGTCACCCGGTTCTCCTTTCCGGAGCCGGCCAAGCTGGCGCCGCCGATCCTGGCGATGGAGGACGTGTCCGTCGGCTACGGCAACGTGACCGTGCTGGACCAGCTTTCGCTGTCGGTGGACATGGACGATCGCATCGCGTTGCTGGGCGCCAACGGCAACGGCAAGTCGACCTTCGCCAAGCTGCTGGCCGGGCGGCTGGAGACGCAATCCGGCCAGTTGCGCAAATCCGGCAAGCTACGCGTCGGCTACTTCGCGCAACACCAGGAGGAGGACCTGGTGATGGGCGAGTCGGCGCTGGACCACATGTCGCGCGCGCTGCCAAAGGCCGCCCCAACCCAGGTGCGGGCGCAACTCGCGCGGTTCGGGCTGGACGCCGACCGGGCCAACACGAAATGCTCCAACCTGTCGGGCGGCGAGAAGGCGCGGCTGCTGCTGGCGCTGGCCACCCGCGACGCGCCGCAACTGCTGATCCTGGACGAGCCGACCAACCACCTGGACATCGACGCCTGCGACGCGATGGTGCGCGCCTTGGGCGAGTTCACGGGCGCCGTGCTGCTGATCACCCACGACCCGCACCTGGTGGAGCTGGTGGCGGACAAGCTCTGGCTGGTGGATGGCGGCACGGTGCAGCCCTACGAGGGCGACATGGACGACTACCGGGTGCTGCTGTCGAAGAAGGGCAGACCGGCGAAGGTCGAGGGCGGGATCAGTCGCAAGGATGAGCGGCGGGCCCGGGCCAAAGCTCGGGCGGCTGCGGCTTGAAGGCCAGGGCTGCCGCCCTGGACCCGCTAAAGGACGTTCGTCCTTTAAACCTTTATCTAAGACTCGAGGGTCAATGCGCCGACCTCGGCTCCCTTGGCGCCTTGCACGACCGTCATCCGCACGGCCTGGTTCTCCGCCAGCGGTGACAGTCCGGCCCGCTCCAACACGGTGGCGTGGACGAAGACATCCTTGCCGCCGTCCTTCGGCGTGATGAAGCCGAAACCCTTGTCGGGGTTGTACCACTTGACCACACCAATCATCTCGACCCCCGTGCTGAGGTCGACCTGCGGACGGCCGCCGCGCGGCGGCCTGGGGCCGCTGTCATAACCGCCGGACGACGGCGTGCGGGCACGCGGCTGCTCGGCGGTGCTTTCGTCGACCGACAGCACCTGGTCGACCTGGCGGCCTTTCTGGCCCTGGCCGACGCGGACGCTCAAGGTCATGCCCGGTCCGACCGTCTGGTGGCCAGAGGCTTGCAGCGTGTTGGCATGGAGGAACACGTCGCCCGACCCATCGGCAAGCTCGACGAAACCAAAGCCCTTCTCGGTGTTGAACCACTTCACCGTCGCGCGCAACTCGGGCGCGGTGGACGGCACGCCGAAGCCGGGGAACACCGGCGGCGACGGCGTGTTGCCGAAGAAGTTGTCGTCGTCGAAGCCGCGGCGGCGAGGCTGACGCTGCCGCCCATCTTTTGGCGATCTCAAGAAACGCTATCCTCTACAAACCGGCCGACCCAAACCCATCCGGCGGAAATCCCGACCTCAAGCTGCGGTCGATCCAAACCCGGCAGCTGCGACATAGTGCGAACTCGAAAACCGTTCAATGCTTGTCAAGCGCAAACCGACAGAGTTGATCGCGCCGGCAGCCAGCAGGGGCAGTCCTCATTTCGAGACGAACTTCCCGTCCTTGATCTGCGGGCACAGGCTGGCCGACAGCGGCCGGAACGCCTCGCCCGCCGGGATCGTCGCCACCAGGTCGTAGAAGTCGTACGGCTCCTTGGACTCGGAGGGCTGCTTGACCCGGAACAGATAAGTGTCGTGCACCATGCGGCCGTCCGGACGCAGGGTGCCGTTGTGCACCAGCGGCCCCTGCACCGGCAGCTCGTGCATCTTGGCGATCACGGCCGCCGTGTCCGTCGTGCCGGCCGCGGCGACGGCGGACAGGTAGGCCCGCACGACGGCGTAGTCGCCAGCCTGGATCGTGCTGGGCATGCGGTGCCCGTTGCGGGCGTAGAAGCGCTCCGACCAGGCGCGGGTGCCGGGGTCGAGGTTCCAGTAGAACGCCTCGTTGACCAGCACGCCCTGCGTGGTTTCCAGGCCGAGGGCGGCGATGTCCGTGGTGGTCAGCACGAAGCTCGCCAGCTGCTGGCGGCCGTCGCGGCCGACGCCGAACTCGCGCGCCTGCTTCAGCAGGCTGATGAGGTCGCTGCCGGCGCTGCCGACCGCCACGATGTTGGCGTCGGACCCCTGCGCCTGCAGCAGGTACGACGAGAAGTCGCTGGGGTTGTTGAACGGGTGGCGGACGCCGCCGACCACTTCGCCGCCCCCGGCCTTGATCATGGCGGCGGAATCGTTCTGCAGCGAGACGCCGAACACGTAGTCGGCCACGATGGTGAACCACCTGGTGCCGGGCTTGGCCAGTGGCTTGGTCAGCCCGACCGCCTGCCCGTAGGTGTCCCACATCCACATGACAGAGGTGGCCGGCGCGCAGTCCTCGTTGGTCAGCCGCGAGGTGCCGCCGGAGAACAGCGCGATCTTGTCGTGGGCGGCGGCTTCATGCTGCACTGCGACCTGCACGGAGGCCTGGATGATGTCGGCGACGGCGTTGACGCCCTTGTTGTCGAACCAGTCGCGCACGATGCCGACGGCGATGTCGGGCTTGTTCTGGTGGTCCGCCGAGATGACGTCGATGGTCATCCCCTTGCACTCGGCGGCCAGGCAGTCCTCCGACGCCATCTGCACGGCGAGCACGGCGCCGGAGCCGGACAGCGCCGACAGCGACCCGGCCATATCCGTCACCACGCCGACGCGCACGGGGTGCCCGATCGGGTCGGCCGCCGTCTGCGCGCGCGCTGCCGTCGCGGCAAGCCCGAGGCAAAGCATCGTCATCCATAGTGGGCGCACTGAAACGTTTCCTCTCACAGCCTTTTGCCGGCAGTTATAGTCCATTTCGCTTTCCCCCCTCCCATTGCGGGAGGGGCTGGGGGAGGGGTGCCGCGCGCAGGTGGTTGACATGGCCACCCCTCCTCCCGCAAGGGGAGGAGGAGCTATGGTCAAGCTTCCTGCGCGATGGTGTTGCGCAGCAGGCCGACGCCGCCGATCTCGACCTCGACGGTGTCGCCGGGCTTCATCCACAGCGGCGGCTCGCGGTAGGCGCCGACGCCGCCAGTGGTGCCCGTGATGATGACGTCGCCGGGCTGCAACTCGGTGAAGGTGGAGCAGTACTCGATCAGGCGCGGGATGTCGAACACCAGGTCGTCGGTGGTGGCGCGCTGCACCTCCTCGCCGTTCAGGCGGGTGACCAGGCTGGCGCGGGTGACTTCGCCGGCCTCGTCCGGGGTGACCAGGTAGGGGCCGAAGCCGCCGGTGGCGGGGAAGTTCTTGCCGGGCCCGTACTGGCCGCTGTGGCGCTGCCACTCGCGGACGGAGCCGTCGTTGTAGCAGCTGTAGCCGGCGACCACGCCCCAGCTGTCCGCCTGGCTGACGTGGCGGCACGCCTTGCCGATCACCACCGCCAGCTCGCCCTCGAAATCCAGCGTGTCGGACACCTTGGGGCGGATGATCGGCTGCCCGTGGCCGATCTGGCTGTTGGCCCAGCGCATGAAGATGGTCGGCTGCTGCGGTGGTTTGCCGCCGCCTTCGAGGATATGGCTCAGGTAGTTCAGCCCGATGCAAATGATCTTGTCCGGATCGGGGATCACCGGCAGGAACGTCACGTCCGCCAGCGGGTGGCGCGGCAGCGCGTCCGTGTCCTGCGCGAGCTTCGGCAGCCGGGTCAGCGCGGCACGAAGGCTCGGCGCACGGCTGTCGAGGTCGACGACGCAGTCGCCCTCGACCACGCCCCACGAGGCCTTGTCGTCGATGCTGAAGCTCATCAGTCGCATGTGAACTCTCCCTGGACGCTGACGGCCGCCACTGTGGCAACAAATCCCGCTGAAGAGAAGCTGGCTTCAAGCGGCGCGGCGAAGCATCGGCCGCGTTGCCGCGGACATGCCGGCATGACAGAGATAGCCACGTATTTGGACGGGGTAGCACGATGCACAGACGCGATCTTTTCAAGGCCGGCCTGGCGCTCACCCTCGCCGCCCCCGCTGTTGCGCAGGCCACGGCCCGGCTGAAGTTCTGCTGCGACTTCGCCTACCAGGGCAACCACGCGATCTGGGCGCTCGGCATCGACCGCGGCCTGTTCGAGCGCGAGGGGCTGGCCGTCTCGATGGACCGCGGCTACGGCTCCGGCGACACCATCGTCAAGGTCGCGGCCGGCGCGTACGACGTGGGCTTCGCCGACATCAACGCGCTGGTGAAGTTCAACGCGCAGAACCCGGACAAGCGCTGCATCGCCGTCTACCAGGGCTTCGACCGCACCCTGTCGGCGATCATCTCGTTGGCCAAGGCGAACATCCGCACGCCGGCGGACCTGGCCGGCAAGACCCTCGGCGCGCCGGACAGCGACGCCAGCCGGCTGCTGTTCCCCGTCTTCGCGGCCAAGAACGGCGTCGACCCGGCCAGCGTCAGCTGGAAGTCGATCGCGCCGAACCTGCGCGAGACGATCCTGGTGCAGAACCAGGTCGACGCCATCAGCGGCTTCACCACCACGTCGTACTTCAATCTGCTGGCCGCCGGGGTGAAGCCGGAGGCGATCGCGATGATGACCTACGCCGACCATGGCCTCGACCTGTACGGCAACGCGGTGATCGTGCGCGAGGACATGCTGGCGGCGCGGCCAAAGGACATCGCCGGGTTCGTCCGTGGCACCATCGGCGGCACCAGGCTGGCGATCGCCGAGCCGGCCGCCGGCATGGCCGCCCTGCAGAAGCGCGACACGCTGTTTGACGCCGAGCTGGAGACGAAGCGGTTCGACCTGGCGCTGAAGGAGGCGATCCTGACGCCGTACGTGCGGCAGAACGGCTTCGGCAGCATCGACCCGGCGCGCATGGCGCTGACCATCGCCGCCAACGCGACCGCCTACGGCCTCGCCACGCCGCCCACGGCGGCGGAGATCTACACGACGCAGTTCCTGCCGCCGCAAGCGGAGCGGATGCCGGCCTGACGCTTCCCCCCTCCCCTTGCGGGAGGGGTTAGGGGAGGGGTCTGGCGGCACTGTGTCGCGTGCGGCCACCCCTCCTCGCGGCCTCCTCCCGCAAGGGGAGGAGGAGAAGGTTAGGCCCTGGTCACGAAGGCGGTGGTCTGCTCGACGTTGCGCGGCATTGCGGGCGGCATGCGCTGGATGCGGTTCACCGATTGACCCCAGCCGTTGGTGCCCTCCACCAGCACGCCGTCACGCATGACGAAACGGCCCCGCACCAGGGTGTGCACGGGCGCGCCAATCACCGCCATGCCCTCGAACGGGGTGATGCGGCCGCGGGAATGCAGCTTGTCTGCCGCCAGCACGCCCTCGCGCTGCAAATCGATGATGGCGATGTCGGCGTCCGAACCCGGCTGCATCACGCCCTTCATCGGCCACAGCCCGAACGCGCGCGCCGGGGCGCCGGCGCTCAGCCGCACGTAGTCGTTCAGCGACAGGCGGCCGGCGGCGACCTGGGTCAGCATCAGCGCCATCTGCGTCTCGACGCCGGGGAAGCCGCAATCGGCCTGCCAGATGTCGGCGCGGGTCTTCTCCGCCGGATCGTGCGGGGCGTGGTCGGTGGCGATCATGTCGATGGTGCCGTCCGCCAGGCCGGCCCACAGCGCGGCCTGGTGGTGGTGCTCGCGCACCGGCGGGTTGACGCGGATGATCGGGCCGAGCGCCGTGTAGGCGTGCTCGTCGAACAGAAGGTAGTGCGGGCAGGTCTCGCCCGTGACGTCCACCCCGCGCGCCTTCGCCTCCCGCAACGGGCGCAGCTCGTCGCCGGAGGAGATGTGCAGGATGTGGATGCGGGCACCCGTCCACTCCGCCAGGATCGCCGCGCGCGCCACCGCCTCCACCGCCACCACGGCGGGGCGGGAGGCGAGGTGCGCCAGCGGGTCGTGGCGGCCGGCGGCGATCAGCTTGCCCTGCCGCCGGGCCATGATGGAGGCCGTCTCCGCGTGCAGCGAGATGCGCAGGCCGTGGCGGGCGATGATCTCGAACCCCTCCAGCATCGCGCCCGTGGAGGGCGACGGCAGGTTGCCGAAAGTGTTGCCCATGAAGCACTTGAACGCCGCCACGCCGCCCTCGATCAGCGCCTCCAGGTTGTCGATGGTATCTTCGGCGAGCAGGCCGTACAGCCCGTAATCCACTCGCGCCTTGGCCGCCGCCTGCTGCTTGAGCGCCAGCGCC
>CAXSFF010000183.1:0-6453 GCA_964236035.1 uncultured Acetobacteraceae bacterium | reverse complement strand
CGTGCTGCCATTGAAAGCCCGCAGTCTCATAGTCTATCTCGGGCTGTTGCTTCTGCGGTTTCGAGGAGCGCGCTTTGACGAATTTATCGGCGAACGCCTTTGTCGCTACAGCGCCTTTTGGATGGCAAGCTTTGTGAACCAACGCACCGTTAGTCAACAGTGTTGGGCCGCCTTCAGTATGCTCTATAACATGATGTATCTCCGCCTCATTCCAAGGAATTTGCGCGTCGCAAACAGCACATAACTTGTGATTCCTGAAATACAGTATTTCACGTTCGATCTCACCAAATAGTCTTTGAGGATCTTTTAACTGCAAATCTCCTAAATACCCGAGCATCTTGTCCGTGTAGAAGGCGTGACGGTAGGCAATTCGCTCGCCTCGGTCAGAATTGACGCGTGTCCACTGGCCATACCGAATCCAGAACTCATCTGGATTTTTCGAGTCCTTTTGTGCTTTAGCGGATGCTAAACCTTCCAGGAATCTATCAAGAGCATGGGAGAGTGTACTTTCCCAGGAGCGGGTATAATCATCCCAAAGAGAGTCTACAAAAAGAACCAAGTGCATCGCATCGTGAGCTTTTAACTTTGGCCGATTGTCGGGACCGAGTAGAGTATTGATCTTATTTAGAATGTCCACAAACCGCTTAGCACTGAGACTGTTTTTATCAAAATCAATATTAGAGAAGTAGAAATCATTTATTCCGTTAGCGTTTATATCGGGAAATGTGCTGCTGCCCCGTTCTCTGTGCGACAAAAACAACATTGAGATTTGCGCAGCGAATTGCCTTGTCTTGCCACGATCGGTCCGAGGGTTCAATCCCATAAGGGTTTGGAAAAAAGGATGACCCGGGTAGCGGGGAAGTTCGGGTTTTCCTCCAATTTGGAGCACGAATTCTGTGAATTGCCCTGGCCATGCGTCACGTGTCTCCTGAGCATTTAGCGGCAAGCCGCTTTGCAATCTTACAAACAAGTCGCGGACCTCGTTTGCATCGGTGGTCTCGATCCTGGCCACCGGTAGCTTTGTATCTAGAAATTTGTTACGCAGATCGTCTTCCAGAGCAGAGAAAACCTTGCCAGCCCAGGGGCAGGGCTGGTTCTTGATAAATGCTGGGAACTTGGCTTCTTTATCATCCTTCACTGGGTCAAACAGGTCGAAATTATCTTCGGCAAACTCATACAGAGCGGTAATTCTCTGTTGTCCGTCGATGACCTCCAGGTCTTCCCGCTGCATACCTGCAACTACCTTCTTGATATGGTGTAGGTAGATCAATGGGAGTGGGTATCCTCTAAGCACCGAATCAATCAGCTTCTTCTTATGCGATTGGCGCCATACGGCTCCCCGCTGATACTCGGGATTAGCTACGAGCATCTGATTTTTATAGAGTTCGACGAGGTCGCGAACAGACTTTGATTCTTGCTCTGTGATCACCCCAGACAACTCCCAAGATGGTTTGAAATTCTCTACCCACGCGTCGATCATAGCCCGCTAGGATCAGCTTGCCAGCGATTGCGGTCAGCCAGTGACCCCTGTCGCAAAACGCGATCGATGTCCGGTATGGGGTCGAGAGCGGACGAACGGACCCAATCGGATTTCAAATCGAGACACTACCGCAAGTTCAGCTCACCGCCACGTTCCACGTCCCCTCGGCATACTCCCGGATGGTGCGGTCGCTGGAGAACCAGCCGATCCCCGCCGTGTTCAGCACCGCCGAGCGCCACCACGCCGCCGGGTCGCGCCAGCGCGCATCCACTGCCTCCTGCGCATGGTCGTAGGCGGCGAAGTCCTGCAGCACGAAGAACGGGTCGTCATGCTCCAGCCGGTCGGCCATCGGGCGGTAGCGGCCCGGCTCCTCCGGCGAGAACACGCCGCTGCGCAGCGCCTCCAGCACGTCGCCCAGCGCCGGGCACGCGTGCGCCGCCGCCGACGCGTCGAGGCCGATCGCGCGCCGTGCCGCCACCTCCTCCGTGGTCATGCCGAAGATGAACATGTTGTCGGCCCCGACGTGCTGGAGGATCTCGACGTTGGCGCCGTCCAGCGTGCCGATGGTCAGCGCGCCGTTCAGCGCGAGCTTCATGTTGCCGGTGCCGGACGCCTCCATCCCTGCCGTGCTGATCTGCTCGGACAGGTCGGCGGCGGGGATCAGCGCCTCGGCCAACGTCACGTTGTAGTTCGGCATGAACGCGATCTGCAACAATCCGCGGCTGGTCGGGTCGGAGTTCACCACCCGCGCCACGTCGTTGGCCAGGCGGATGATCTGCTTGGCGAACAGGTAGCCCGGCGCCGCCTTGCCGCCGAAGATCTTCACCCGCGGGCGCCAGTCGCGCGTCGGCTGCGCCCGGATCGCGTTGTACGACGAGATCGCGTGCAGCACGTTGAGCAGCTGCCGCTTGTACTCGTGGATGCGCTTGATCTGCACGTCGAACAGCGCGTCCGGGTCGACGACGATGCCCAGCTGCGCCGCCGCCAGCCGCGCCACCGCCTCCTTGCGCGGCCGCCGCTGCGCCCGGAAGGCGTCGCGGAACCCGGCGTCCTCGGCGAACGGCGCCAGGCCCTCCAGCGCCATCGGGTCGCGCAGCACCCGCTCGCCCAGGGTGTCAACCAGCAGCCGGGTCAGCTGCGGGTTGGCCTGGTGCAGCCAGCGGCGGAAGGTGATGCCGTTGGTGCGGTTGACGATGCGCCCGCCCAGCGCCGTGTCCATGTCGTGGAAGATGGTCTTGCGCATCAGGTCGGTGTGCAGCGCGCTGACCCCGTTGACCGAATGGCTGCCGAGGAACGCCAGGCTGCCCATGCGCACCCGGCGGCCGTGCTGCTCGTCGATCAGGCTCAGCGCCGACAGCAGGCGGTCGTCGGCGCCCTGGGCGCGCATGCGGTCGAGGTGGCGGGCGTTCAGCAGGTAGATGATCTGCATGTGCCGCGGGAGCAGCCGCTCCAGCAGCAGCACCGGCCACATCTCCAGCGCCTCGGGCAGCAGGGTGTGATTGGTGTAGCTGACCACCTTGCGGGTGATGTCCCAGGCGGCGTCCCACTCGACGCCCTGCAGGTCGACCAGGATGCGCATCAGCTCGGCGATGCCAATCGCCGGGTGGGTGTCGTTGAGCTGCACGGCGGCGAACTCGCCGAGGCTCGTGATGTCGAAATGCTCGACCATGTGGCGGCGGACCATGTCCTGCAGCGAGGCGGAGGCGAAGAAGAACTCCTGCCGCAGCCGCAGCTCGCGCCCCGCCGGGCTCTCGTCGCCGGGGTACAGCACGCGGGAGATCGACTCCGCGCGCACCCGGTCGGTCAGCGCGCCGACGTGGTCGCCGCGGTTGAAGGCGTCGAGCTGCAGCGGGTCGGCAGCGCGGGCGGACCACAGCCGCAGGGTGTTGGCGTGCTTGCCGCCGTAGCCCACGATCGGCGTGTCGAAAGCGACGGCGAACAGCGTCTCCGCCGGGTGCCATGTATAGGACAGTTGGCCGCCGACGTTGCTGGCCGAGACGTTGCCGCCGAAGCTGATGCCATACGACAGCTCGGGGCGCTGGAACTCCCACGGGTTGCCGGAGGACAGCCAGTTCTCCGGGTGCTCCTGCTGCCAGCCGTCGACGATGGTCTGCCGGAACAGGCCGTAGTCGTAGCGGATGCCGTAGCCGAAGGCGGGGATGCCGAGGGTCGCCATGCTTTCCATGAAGCACGCGGCGAGGCGGCCGAGCCCGCCGTTGCCGAGGGCCGCGTCCGGCTCCTGCGCGCGGACCAGCTCGAGGTCGACGCCCTCGCGGGATAGCGCCTCGCGCAGAGTCTCGATGATGCCGAGGTTGCCGGCGGCGTCGAACAGCAGCCGGCCGATCAGGAACTCCAGCGAGAAGTAGTGCACCCGCTTGGCCCCGGCGGCGCGCGCCTCGCGGGCGGAGTTGGTCCAGGTGTCGGTGACGCGGTCGCGCACGGCGAGCGCCGTGGCGACGAACCAGTCGCGCGGGCTGGCGCGGTTGGGCGTCTTGCCGAGGTCGTAGTGCAGCTTGGCGACGATGACGGCCCGCAGCGCGCCGGCCGCGTCGCCGGCCTGCGGCTGGGCGTTCGAGTCCTGGACGATGTCCATGGCAGGGCTCCATTGCGGGCGTCGGGCGGGCGCCAGTCGTGCATTTGCAGTTTGCCACAGATCGCGCGGATCGGAAGGGTGCCCCTGCAACCGCCCGGCCGGATGCACTATATGACTGCACGAAACCGGAGACCAACTTCCATGCCCCGCGTCCGTTCCAGCTTTGCCGCCATCTTTGCCATCGGTCTGGCCGTGGCGCCAGGCGTGGCGTTCGCCCGCGTGGGCGGCGGTTCGTCCTTCGGCAGCCGCGGCGGCATGACGTTCTCCTCGCCGCCCTCGACCAGCGTGGCGCCGTATTCAGCGGCTCCGATGCAGCGCAGCTACACTCCCAATCCCGGCCAGGGCGGCTCGGGCTATGGCAACCCCGGCTATGGGGCGCCGGCGTACGCCGGACGCGGCGGCCTGTTCGGCGGCGGCGGCTTCACGTCCGGGCTGATGGGCGGCCTGCTGGGCGCCGGCATCGGCGGCATGCTGTTCGGCCACGGCATGTTCGGCGGCATGGATGGCGGCGGCGGCAGCTTCATCGGGCTGATCATCCAGTTGGCGCTGCTGTTCTTCGTCGGACGCTGGCTGCTGCGCATGTTCATGAACCGCCAGCCGGCGATGGCGGGCGGCATGGGCGCCATGCGGCAGGCGATGGGCGGCGGCACCGGGCCGCGTCCCGCCGCCGGTGGCAGCGCCGCGCCGCCGCCGATCACGCTGTCCAACGCCGACTACACGGAGTTCGACCGGCTGCTGAACGAGATGCAGGCCGCCTGGAGCGCCCAGGACCTTGCCCGCCTGAGCGCTATCGCGACGCCGGAGATGATCAGCTATTTCAGCGAGCAGTTGACCGATCTCACCACCCGCGGGCTGCGCAACACGACGCGCGACGTGCGGCTGCTGAAGGGCGACTTGGCGCAGGCCTGGGCGGAAGGCTCGCGCGAGTACGCCACGGTGGCGATGCAGTTCTCGATGCTGGACGTGACCCAGGACGCCCAGGGCCGCGTGGTCGACGGCAGCGCCACCGAGCGGCAGACGGCGACGGAGCTGTGGACCTTCTTGCGCAGCCGCGGCGGCCGTTGGATCCTGTCGGCGATCCAGCAGGCGCGCTGAGCTACAGCGCCCGCCTGAGCCAGCGGAGCGGGGCCGTCACGCGCCAACTGGTGGACCGGTAGACCGCCGCCAGTTCGATCTCGGCCGCGTTAAGAGCCACTGGCGGCGGCTCCGGCGGTGGTTCGGCCTTCACCGCCCGCCAGAACCCGCTCCAGCCCATGTCGCCGCTGGCGTGCCTGGTCCCCGTCCAGCCCGCCGTGGCCAACGCCTGCTGGAAGTAGTCGTCGCGGTAGCCGAGTTCGAGCCAGCCGAAATTGTGGATGGCCCACAGCGCTTCGCCATCCATGCGCACGCCCCATGGCACCGGGTAGTCGGGTGCGATCGGCTCCGCCGCGAACACCACGCAGCCGCCGGGCTTCACCGCCCGATGCAGGGCGCGCAGCAGCCGCATGTGGTCGTCGCAATGATGGAAGCACTCGAAGAACACGACGGCGTCGTAGGGCTCGGACACCGTCTCGGCCCAGAAGAAATCCGCCTCGACCATCTCGACGGACACCCGCTCCTGCACCGCCCGCTGCCGGACCAGCTCGCAGAAGTTCGGTTCGATATCGACCGCCGTCACCTGCAGGCCGAGCTTGGCCATCTCCATCGTCGAATTGCCCCAGCCCGAGCCGAACTCCAGCACCCGCGCGCCCGGCGGCAGGTCGAGCATGCGCAGCAAGAAGCCGATCGCCATCAGGTGCACCCCGGCGGTGACGCAGCTCCGGCTGTAGTACGGGAACGGCCGCTCGTAGTCGGACAGGTTGAACAGCGTCCGCTCGTTGCCGAGGGCATACGGCTTGCGCGCGATCCGGCAGTACAGCGCCATCTGGAAATCCCGATACTCGGCGCTGGACGGGTCGGCCGGCGCCTCGGCCGAGAAATCCATCGCGAAGGTCCGGAACAACTCACGCAGCGCGTCGTCGGATTGGTGCACCAACGCGTTGCACTCGGCGATCTTGGCGTCGAGCTCGTCGAGCGAGGTGATGACCTGAATGGCTGGATTTCCCCCTGTGGCAGCCAATACGGCTATATCAAAGGATCGTGGCGAGCAACGCCTCGACCTGCGCCTCGTCCGCCCAGGCCAGCGCGACGCCGGCGACCAGCACCCGGCGGCGCAAGGCCGGCGGCAGACGCACCGCGTCCTTCGGCGTGGTCACCAGTTCGGCCCGCAACCCGGCCGCGTCGCGCTCGAGCCGCGCCAGCTCGCCAGCTGTGAACGGATGGTGGTCGGGGAAATCCCGCCAGCCCACGATGCAGGCGCCCGCCAGCTCCAGCGTCGCATGGAACTTCGCCGGGCGGGCGA
>CAXSFF010000182.1:0-6454 GCA_964236035.1 uncultured Acetobacteraceae bacterium | reverse complement strand
TGCCTCTCTGCGGATTGCAAGTTCCTGCTAGGTCACAACCTTGCTAGTAGGGCCTATGAGCAAAGCCCGAGGGTAGCGTGCCGACCGGATTACAAGAGGGCGGAATCCGATCGGCTTTGCGCGATGGCGGGAGCATTCGAGGCGTGTTCCTCGTTGCACGACGCGAGAGTTATGGCTTCGAGTTCCAGGCTTACCTTCGCCCGAGCTGGAGCCGCTTGTACTTGCCTCTCAGGACATTCGGCGACAAAGCCGATCGCACATACCGGGATGTTGGCCGGCTTGTGCAGCTCATCTGCGAGGACTTCGGTTTCATCGGACCGATCTGCATCCACGCTGCAAAAGCCCCTGAGTTGGCCAGATTTAGAGGATTACGGCCTTGCGACGCTCCGCCTCAGAGTGAAACTGAGCCGCCCCATTTGGACATCGAACAGGAGTAACCCTCCCCACTGTGGGGAGGCTAAGCGCCTCGCTGCTCTCCTCGTTGCGATCTGCCTGCCCACCCTGGCGCACGCCGCGCCCTTGCCTCTGTCCACCTTCGCGCAGCTCGCGGCGAGCTGCGCTCCGCACAACGCCGTTGAAACTCTGGCCGCCGTGGCGCGCACGGAGAGCGGTTTCGACCCCTTCGCGTTGCACGACAACACCACGGGCCGCACCTATCACCCCGCCACGCGGGAGGATGCGATTGCCTCGGGCGTCGAGCTGGCGACGGTCGAGCGGCATTCTGTCGATTTCGGCCTCATGCAGATCAATGGCGGAAATTTCGCACGTCTGGGCCTGACGCTCTCAGACGCCTTTGATCCCTGCCACAACTTGGCAGCCGCCGATCGTGTGCTGCTGGATGGCTACACTGCTCCGGCGCCTGGCGAGGACCCGCAGCCTGCGGTGCAGCAGGCAATCTCTCGATACAACACGGGTGATCCCGCGCGTGGCTTCGCGAACGGCTACGTCAATCGTGTCCAGGCGGCGGCCGAACAGGTCGTGCCCGCACTGCGGCTCCGTGGTGAAGCGGTTGGCGACCAACCGGGGTTGCTCGGCAGCGCCGCGCCAGTCCTGGCGCAGCCCCTGCCCCCGCCTCCGGCAACCTGGGACGTGTACGGACAGGCCAAAGCCAGTCGCACGCAAGGCGTCGTGGTGTTCGGCGCTGCTCCCCCGCCCGCGCCTGCGCCACCCGGTGTGGCGCCTTCCATGGCCGCTCCTGCGCCTGCCGCGCCGCTCCCTGGCGCTCCGGTGCCGCTGCGGCGCCTCCAGAATGTCGAGGCGTCGAATGTGCGCTGATCGCGCCGCCGCCTCCACCCGAACGGCGGGGGAGGGCAGGCCGCCCCCGCTGCTGCGCGCTGTCCAGCCTCCCCACTGTGGGGAGGCTGTCGGCCCGTCCCTCCGGCCCTTTGCTGCACACCCTCGGAGTCCATCTCGCATGAACGTCGTGACCAAGAGCGAGGCGGTTGCCGCCTCTGTCGCTATCTCCCTCGCCCTCACGGGCACCCGGCTTCGCACCGCCGGCACGCGCCTGGCGTCGCTCTCAACCCGCCTTAAGGATAGGGCCGGCAACTCGCGCGTCCTCGTCCCTGGCGTCGTGGCGGCGGCCCTGCTCGTGCTGTCGATGCACCCTGCCGCCGCGCAGTCGGCGGGCGGCGCGGGTTCGCTCAACTCGTTTCTAACCAACATCGCGAACTTGGTGACCGGCACCACGGGCCAGATCATTGCGGTCATCGCCGTGGCTCTGACCGGCATCGGCGCGATGTTCGGCGCTTTCTCGGTCCGCGCCTTCGGCGGCGTGGTCCTGGGCTGCGCTATCGTGTTCTCTGCGGCCTGGATCGTCGGCCAGATCACCGGCGGCACCGTAGCCGCATAATGTCGCAGCGCGAGATCACAGTAAACACGCTGTTTCTCGCCTGCACACGCCCTGCCATGTGGCAGGGCGTGCCTATTGAGGCGGCTTGTCTCAATGCCATGGGCACAGAGTTCCTTTTCATTATTATGAAAAATCCGTGCTACATGCTGATTGGCGTTGTCATGCACTACGTCATCCGAGCTTTTATCAGCAAGGATTACAACATCTTTGGCATCCTCCGCATGTGGACGGATACCAAAGGTCGTTCGCGCAACACTGCCGTATGGGGCGGCTCCTCCGTGAGCCCGCTTCCTCTCGGTCCCGCCCGCAGCGCGAAGGAAGTCCGCATCCATGTTTAACTTCGGCGCCATGGGACGCGAGCGGGAGCCCGACACGTACGTGCCCTACGTCGGGCATGACGGGCCGGGCACGCTGCTGCTCGATGACGGCTCGCGCCTGGTGATGATCCGCCTGGGCGGGGTCGCGTGGGAGACGGCGGATATCGACGTGGTCAACGGTCGCCACGACCAGCGCAACATCCTGTTCCGCAACATCGCTTCGGATCGTCTGGTGCTGGCAACCCATGTGGTGCGCTCGATGGCGGACCCCTCCGAGTATCCGTCCGGGGAGTGTGTCTCCGCATTCGCTCGCGACCTCGACGCGGCCTATCGGGAGCGACTGCTGGACGGTCGGCTGTATCGCAACAGCCTGTTCCTGTCCGTGCTGCTGCGGCCCTCGCAGGCGGGAGGCAAGCGCGTCTCGCGCGTGCTCAATCGGCGCCGTCGCGGCGACACCGGCCGCGTCTCGTCCGCGCAGGACATTGACCGGCTGGAGGGTGTCGTTGGCACGCTGCTCGCGGGTCTCTCCGAGTACAAGCCGGTGCGGCTCGGCCTGCGCGAGAATGCGCGAGGCGTCGTGTTCTCGGAGGTCGCGGAGGCGCTGCGCCTGGTGCTGACGTTGCAACGGATGCCAGTCCCTCTGGTGAACGGCCACCTGGGCGGCGCGATCTACACCGACCGGGTGATTGTCGGGCGCGAGGCGATCGAGATACGCGCACCTGGTGGGTCCACCTATGCGGCCGGCTTCGGCCTGCGGGAGTATCCGGCAACGACCTGGCCGGGGATGTTCGACACTGTTCTGGCGGCGCCGTACTGCTGCGTCCTGACACAGACCTTCGCGCCGCTCGACAAGCAGAACGCGCAGGACAAGATGACGCGCAAGCAGAACCAGATGGCCAACGCTTTCGACAAGGCATCCAGCCAGACTGCGGCGCTGTCTGAGGCGGCGGACCAGCTTCAAAGCAACGAGTTCATCATGGGGGACCACCACCTGACGCTCGTGGCGTTCGCGGACGATCTGCGGGCGCTTTCCGACGTGGTCTCGGTCGCGCGCCGCGACCTGGCGGAAAGCGGCGCAGTGGTGGCGCGCGAGGACCTGGCGCTTGAAGCCGTGTACTGGGCGCAGCTCCCCGGCAACATGGCGCTCCGCACCCGGCCGGGTGCCATCACCAGTCTCAATTTCGCCGCGATGTCGAGCCTGCACAACTACCCGCTCGGCCCGAAGGTGGGCCATTGGGGCGAGCCCCTGACGATATTCAGGACCACGGGCGGCACGTCCTATCGGTTCCACCTGCACGCCTCCACGGCCACGGTCACGGACCTGGGCAACGTGTTCCTGGCCGGCCCCTCTGGCTCGGGCAAGACGCTGCTGCTGCTGTTCCTGCTGGCCCTCTCGGAAAAACAGGGCGCGACCGTGGTGTACTTCGACAAGGACCGGGGCGGCGAGATCCTCGGCCGCGCGATCGGCGGCACCTACCTCGTGCTGCCCTCCGGCACGCCGACCGGCCTGGCGCCACTCAAGGCGCTCGATGCCACGCCGGAAAACCTCAAGTTCCTCGCGGACCTCATTACCGGGCTCATCGCCTCGGACGGCGAGGAGCTGCCGCCCGACATGGACCGGCGGTTGGAGCAAGGCTTGCGCCAGGTCATGTCGCTGCCGCCGGAGCACCGGTCCCTGGGCGAGTTGCGCGCCTTCCTTGGGCAGTCCGACGCGGCCGGGCCTGCTGCGCGCCTCGACAAGTGGTGTCAGGGCGGCTCGCTCGGCTGGGTGTTGGACAATGACACCGACGACGTGAACCTCGACGCACCGTTCCTCGGTTTCGACATGACGGCAGTGCTGGACGACCCGCGCACGCGCGGGCCGGTCATGGCCTACCTGTTCCATCGCGTCGAAGCTCTCATGGATGGCCGCCGCTTGGTCGTGGCCATTGATGAGTTCTGGAAGGCCCTCATGGATGAGGCGTTCCGCGACCTGGTCAACGACAAGCTCAAGACCATCCGTAAGCTCAATGGTGCGGTGATCCTGGCGACGCAGAGCCCGCGCGACGCCCTTAACAGCCCGATCGCACACAGCATCATCGAGCAATGTCCGACGCAAATCTTCATGCCGAACACCAAGGCCGATGATGCTGACTATGTGGAGGGCTTCAAGCTGACGGAAGCCGAGGCCACGGCTGTGAGGCGCGACCTGGTGCAGGCCGGGCCGGACGGCGGCCGGCGCTTCCTGCTCAAGCAGGGGGACGCCTCCGTGGCCTGCGAGCTGAACATGTCTGGCCTGGACGACCTGCGGGCCGTGCTGTCGGGCAACAACAACACCGTCCCGTACATGCACAGGCTGATAGCCGAGCTGGGACCGGAGCCGGCGGATTGGCTTCCGACCTTCCGCCGCGACTGGCGTAAGGCGACGGCGAGGGCGGCGGCATGAAGCCGGGCATGAGGGAAGAAATACGCGCCGCCTGCAGGACGTCTGGCGCAGATGGGACCGCTCGCCTTCGCGGCGGTCGCCATCAATCCAGCAACTACAATCAAACACAAGGGAAGCTCTTGATGATGCGGAACATGCTTCTGGCGACCGTGAGTGCCGCCGCGCTGTGCCTCTCCAGTCAGGCACGGGCGCAGTGGCCAACAGCGGACGCGCTTGCCGACGCCAACACTTTGAGCACTGCAAACTCGGCTGCGACCTCCATGCAGACGCTGAAGGATCAGCTCGAAAACATGGGTAAGCAGCTTACCGCGATGCAGAACATCAACAGCGGGCTCATCCACGCGCCGGCCAACGCATTGCAGGCCACCTCATCGTCGTTCAACATTCCTGGGCTGCGCAACGTGCTGCCCACGGCCAGCAGCCAGCTCGGCGGCGTGATGAACGGGTCGAACCTTGGCAACATGGGTGGCCTGGGCACTCAGTATCTCAACACGAACCGCGTCTACCAGCCGCAGGGCAGCGACTTCGCGGCGACCCATATGCAGACAAGCGCCAAGAGCATCGCGGGCGTCCAGGCGACGTCGGACCAGCTCTACCAGTCGGCGTCCAGCCACATGGCGAGGATGCAGGATCTCGAAGTGCAGCTCAACGATTCACCCGACGCGAAGACGACGGCCGATCTCCAGGCACGGATCGCGGCGGAACAGACCTACCTCCAGGCGCAGCAAGTCCAGGCGCAGTCGATCACGAACTGGCAGCAAGCGCAGGTCCGCAACGAGCAGGAGCAGTCCGATGAGAAGCAGCGACAGGACATTGACGATGTCCTGTCGGCAGACACCGCCGCTGCTCCGGGGAGCTGACACCATGCCTGTCAGCCTCCCCACTGTGGGGAGCCTCGCGCTCGCCACGTCGCTCTCACTCTTGGCCCTCGGCCTGTCGGCGCCGGTGCACGCGCAGGCTCAACCTGCATACCCGCCGGAAGGGCAGCGCACCGTCGAGTTCTACGTCCAGCATCCCGATATGCGCTATCGGGTGAACCGCGCGTGCCTCAATGATCCGGGCCACTATCGGAACAACCCAGATTGCTTCAATGCAGACCAAGCGAACTTGGAAGCGACTGCAAGGCAGTCACACCGCGAGGCCGGAGACTTGAGTAATCCCTCTACATCAGCCTATTGGGATAAGAGACCTCACGAGCGTGAGTTTAAGCTAGGGCTATGCAGTCATATGCCTCCAGAGCATCAAGCCAAAGCTTACTGTTACCCGGCCCAACAGTCTTTGGCTATGGAACGGCAGCGCGGCGGAACATACTAAAGCTTTAGGATGAACGACTATGAATGGTGCTGCGGTTTTTGCTTATATATTTGATCAGATTGAGACACCCCTACTCGATAATCTTAACCAACTCGTCTTAGCTCTCGTCGCCTATGCCTCAGCTCCGGTTCAAACATCCGTAGTGATCTATATTGCACTTACAGGCGTTCTTATGCTGAGAGGACAGGCTAATGAGGCAGTTGGAAGCCTATTTAGCCGTCTGATCAAAATCACTATTGTCACATGGTTTGCGACAAATGGCGCGGTTTATACATATTGGGTCAGCAGTTTCTTTCTCACTTCGCTTCCCACTGATGTAAGCCATGCTGTTGTAACAGCTATGGGCTCAGCAGATGTAATTGGCGCTAACTCCTTTGATGTAGTGCTAAAGAAGGCATTTGATGCTAGTTTGCAAGTTTGGAAACTCCTTAAGTGGTATCAATTTGGCGAGCAAATGTTTATCATTCTTTTTATCTTAGTTGCAATTGTATCTTGCATTGTAACGTTTGCGATCTGGTTCATATCGCACATCAGCTTAGCCATTTT
>CAXSFF010000181.1:0-6464 GCA_964236035.1 uncultured Acetobacteraceae bacterium | reverse complement strand
CGCCGCGCCATTCGCGCGCCGCGCCAACGCGGCGAGCACCGCGGTCTCCGCCAGGGTAGATCGCGCAGCGTTCCAGCAGCACCGCGTGCGGCGCCAGGTCCATCACCTGGCCCTTGTCCATCACCAGGATCTTGTCGCAGTCCACCAGCGAGGACAGCCGGTGCGACACGATCACCATGGTGCGGCCACGGCCGATGCGGGTCAGGTTGGCGTTGACCAGCGCCTCGCTCTCGGGGTCGAGCGCGCTGGTCGCCTCATCCAGGATCAGGATGCGCGGGTCGGCGATCAGGGCGCGGGCGATGGCCAGGCGCTGCTTCTGGCCGCCGGATAGGTTGGCCGAGCCCTCCTCCACCCAGGTCTCGTAGCCCTGCGGCAGCCGCTCGATGAACTCCTCCGCGCCGGCCAGGCGGGCGGCGCGCACCACGTCCTCGATGGTGAGCCCCGGGCGGCCGGCGGTGATGTTGTCGCGCACCGAGCCGCGGAACAGGAAGTTGTCCTGCAGCACCACGCCGAAGCTGCGGCGCAGGTGCACCAGGTTGATCTCCCGCAGCTCGGCGCCATCGATCTTGAGGAACCCGGAATACTCGCGGTTGATGCCCTGCAGCAGGCGCGTCAGGGTCGACTTGCCCGAGCCGCTGCGGCCCACCACGCCCATCATGGTGCCGGGCGGGATGGTGAAGCTCACCCGGTCCAGCGCCGGCATCTTGCCGGTGGGGTAGGTGAAGCTCAGATCCTCGAAGCTGATGCCGCCCTGGAACGCCGGGCGCAACCCGGCGCCGCCCTGCTGCTCCGGGCGGTTGTTCAGCACCATGCCGACCTCGGCGACGGCGGCGCGCACGTCCTGCAGGTCCTCCAGCAGGCGGGCCAGGCCGACCAGCGGCTGCGTTACGCGCGAGCCCAGCATCATGAAGGCCACCAGCGCGCCGACGCCCACGTCGGTGTCGCCCTGCAGGATGAAGTAGGCGCCGACCATGACCACGCCGCGGTCGATGAAGCGCTCGATCGGGCTGATCAGCGTCTGCGGCCAGTTCGCCAGCCGCCCCGCCTCCAGCCGCAATTCGCCGGCGGTGGCCACCCGCGCGTCCCACTCCGACTTGCGCTGCGGCTCCAGCGCCAGCGACTTGATGGTGCGGATGCCCTGCACGGACTCGACCAGCACGCTGCTTTTGGCCGACTCCGCGACCTGGACCCGGCCCATGATGCGGCCGATCGGCGGCAGGAACACCATGATGATGAGGGCGATGGCACCCGTGGCGACCAGTACCATCCAGGCCAGAGTGGCGTTCATCCAGAACAGGAACGGCAGCAGCACCACCAGGGTCAGGCTGTCCAGCAGCGTGCCCATCAGCTTGCCGGTGACGAACTCACGCACCTTAATCACCTGCATCAGGCGGAACGAGGTCTGCCCGGCGGGATGGCGCTCGAAGTAGTCCAGCGGCAGCGACAGCAGGCGGGCGAAGATGTGCAGGTTGAGCCGGGTGTCGACCCGGGTCGACACCACCTGGATCAGCTCGCGCCGGGCATAGCCGATCACCGTCTCGAAGATGGTGCCGACCAGCAGGATTGTGCTGAGCAGCACGAGCGTCGACATGCTGCGGTGGCTGACCACGCGGTCGATCACCGACATGATCAGCAGCGGCGGGATGATGGTGAGCAAGCTCAGCACCATCGAGGCGATCGAGACGTCGCGGATCAAGCGGCGTTGGTGCAGCACCAATCCCATCAGCCAGCCCAGCGAGAACGGCCGGTCGGCGTCGCCCTGCCCGCGGGGGCGGCGCATCAGGATCGCCTCGCCGTCCCACAGCTGCGACAGGCGCAGGCGGTCGACGGCGACGGCGTCATGGCCGCTGGAGCGCGGGTCGCGTATCCAGACGATGTTGCGCGAGGTGTCCGAGCCGACCAGCACGCCGGCCGACCCGTCGATGAACAGCAGCACCACGGGGGCGGCCTGTGCCGTGCCCGGGCTCAGGCGCAGCAGCTGCGGCCAGGCGATGCGGCTGGCCTTGGCGACCAGGCCCTGGTCACGCACCCATTTGACCAATGCGGCGGGGGACGGCAGCCGCTCGCCTGCCTCAAGCCGGAGGTCGTTGCGATCGAGCTCGTAGCCGTGATGCCGCGCCACGGCGGCGACGGCCAGCAGGCGCATCTCCAGGACGTCACCCTCGCCGGCATGCCCGCCGATCGCATCGGCATGGGTCGCCCGATCGGATTGGTCTGCGGCCGCAGTATCCAAATGAGTGCTCCTGCATGGTGGCCGGCTGGTGTGTAGACCGCTTCGCGTGCTTGAGCCAAGCGCTGGCAGTCAACCAATGACACATCCCGGTATGGGCTTCACCGCGATCATGCCCCTGGCGGCCTTTCCAAATGCTCAACGAGGCTGCAAAACATGGCTTTCCCAGCAGAAGCGAATCCCATGGAAATCCGCCCGGCGACGCAAGCCGACCTGCCCGAAATCCAGGCGATCTACGCCCACCACGTCCTCAACGGCACGGGGACCTTCGAGGAAATGCCGCCTTCGATCGAAGACATGAACCTGCGTTTCGACGCCGCGGCGGCGCGGGGATGGCGCTGGCTGGTGGCGACGGATGCGACGGGCGTCATCGCGTTCGCATACTTCGCCCAGATCCGCGAGCGCTCGGCCTATCGCTGCACGGCCGAGGACAGCGTGTACGTGCGCGAGGACGTTCGCGGCCAAGGCGTCGGCAAGGCCTTGGTGTCGCAGCTGCTGGCGGAGGCCGAAGCCGCCGGCTTTCGCCAGATGGTCGCCGTGATCGGCGACAGCGAGAACATAGGCTCCATCGGGATGCACGCCTCGCTCGGGTTCCAGCGCAGCGGCACGTTGAAAGCCGTCGGCCTCAAGTTTGGCGCCTGGCTCGACACCGTCTACATGCAGCGCTCGCTCGGCAACGGCGACGGCGACGTGCCGACCTAGCCGCCGAGAACCCGGCCGCGGACATCGTCCAAGCGCGCCACCGCAAGCTTTATGTCGAAATGCGACTGCGCCCGTTCCCGCCCAGCCCGCGACAGGGCCGCCCGCAACGCCGCATCGGCGGCCATCCGCGACAGCGCGTCGGCGAAACCGGCCGGGTCGTCCGGGTCGATGCGGACGCAGGCCTCCCCCACCACCTCGGCCAGGCCGCCGCGCGCGGAACAGGCGAGCGCCGCGCCGCACGCCATCGCCTCCAGCGCCGTCATGCCGAACGGCTCCGGCCAGCGGCTCGGGACCACCACGATCGCCGCCTGCGCCATCGCCGCCAGCACCTTGGCATGCTCGCGGAAGCCGAGCAGCGACACGCCCGCCGCCGCCGCCGCCGGGCGCAGGCCCTGGATGAACTTCGAGTTCTCCCGCTCCGCCGAAAAACCGTCGGCGCCGATGATCTCGGCGCGCCAGCCCGGCAGGCGCGGCAAGGCAAGCGCGCACGCGGCGATGAAAGCGTCGGGCGCCTTGTCGGGCACCACCCGGCCGGCGAACAGGATCGTCGGCGCCCGCAAATGCGGTGGCACGGGCGGCGGCAGGGCCGCCATGTCCAGCGCGTTGTGGATCACCACGGGGGGGCCGCCGTGCCGCACCCCCTCCATGAACGCGTCGCCAATAAACTGCGAGACCGCCGTCACGGCCGCCAGGCGGTCCAGCAAGCCACGCCGTGCCCGCGGGGACCGTGCGCCCCGCATCGTCCGCGGATCGTTGTGCAGGTGCAGCGTCACCGGCCGCGACGGGAACCGCAGGGCCAGCCAGGTGGCGACGTCGGGCTTGTTGTGCACCTCGATCAGGTCCGGACTCTCCCGCGCCAAGGCATTGGCAAGCATCAGCGCGTAGGCTTGCGTGATGCTGAGCGGCAGCCATCGCGGCACAGGCACCGGGCGATACGCAATCCCTGAATACGCCGGCCCCTGCACCGGCGGGCCGACCACGACGGAGCGGTATCGCGACGGCCCGGCGGCCAGGCGCTGCACCACCATCGCGACCGCCCCCGCCGAATGCGGGCTGAAGCTTTCCCGGTGCGGCAACACGATGGCGACCAAGGGGTCTGCGCCCTGACGAGGTTTGCTGCGGTTCACGATGGCGGGCGGCCTGGCATTCAGCCGCCGGGTCTACCATACCGATCCGCGGCAACGGGCATGGTTCCGCCGCATGGGCGCTTTTGGAGACGGAATGCGGCGAATCCTGGTCATCAAGCTGGGCGCATTGGGCGACTTCATCCATGCCTTCCATGCCTTTGCCGCCATCCGCCGGCATCACGCGGCCGACCAGGTCACGCTGCTGACCACGGCGCCCTATGCAAAGCTCGCGGCGGCGGCCCCATGGTTTGACGCAGTGCAGGTCGACGAGCGCGCGCCATGGTGGAACATCCCCGCAACCCTGCGGACGGTGCGTAGAATCCGTGGCTACGATTTCATCTACGACCTGCAAACCTCCCGCCGTTCGTCACGGTACTTTCTGCTATCCGGGCGTCCGCCGTGGTCGGGAATCGCTCCGGGCTGTTCACACCCGCACGCCAATCCCGCGCGCGACCTGATGCATACCGTGGCCCGGCAACGCGAGCAGCTCGGTGACGCAGGCATCCGGGAGTTCCCCCCGCCCCAACGCGACTGGCTGATACGCGGGGCCAGCGCAGCGGTGCCGATGCCCTATGTCCTGCTCGTTCCCGGCGGCGCCGGCGTCGGCAGCGTCAAACGCTGGCCGGTCGAGAGCTACGCCGAGGCGGCCCGCCGGATGATGACGGCAGGATTCCAGCCCGTGATCATCGGCGGACGAGCCGAAGCCGCCATCGCCGCCGTCATCCGGCGGCGCTGCCCCGAAGCGATCGACCTCACGGGGCAGACCTCGATCCCGGAACTGGCCGCGCTCGCGACGGGCGCCGCCTTGGCGCTTGGCAACGACACGGGGCCGATGCACGTCGCCGCCTCGTCCGGCGCGCCGGCGATCGCCTTGTTCTCGGCCAGCAGCGACACCCTGCAAGCCGGCCCGCTCGACCCGGCGGGGCATCCCGTCGAGGTCATCGCCGCCGCCGACCTGGCCACACTTTCGGTCGACCGGGTCGTCGCCCGCATGCTGGCGCGCCTGTCGCCGGGCTAGGCGATCCGCGCCAGCGCCGCGTCGACCCGGCTGATCTCCGCCTGGAAGTCGCGCAGGCGGTCGCGGTTCTCCTCGACGACCTCCGGCTTCGCCCGGGCCAGGAAGTCGGGCCGGCCCAGCTTGGCCTCCACCTTGCCGAGTTCCGTCACCGCCTTGGCGCGGTCCTTGGCCAGCCGGGCCCGCTCGGCGTCGAGGTCGATCAGCCCGCTCAGCGGCAACACCACCGTCGCCTCGTCGAGCCCGATCTGGGCGGAATGGGTCGGCGCGTCGCCGGCCAGCGCCGACACGCTGCTGGCCCGCGCCATGCGGCCGATCGCCTCGGACCAGCGCGCCGCCCGCGCCAGCGTCTCAGGGCTGGCGTCGCGCAGCAGCAGCGGCGCCAGCAACGAGGGCGGCACGTTCATCTCCGAGCGGACCGTGCGCACCTCGCCGATCAATCGCACCAGCCAGTCCAGCTCCGCCCGTGCGCCCGGCGCGTCCGCCACCGCTGCAGCGACGGGCCAGGCGGCGTGGATCAGGCTGGCGCGCTCGCCGAAGCCGAACTCCGCCCACAGCACATCGGTCACGAACGGCATCGCCGGCTGCAGCAGCCGCAGCACCGTGCCGAGCACGTGGGCGGTGACGGAGCGCAGCTCGGCGGCGTCCGCAGTTTGGAAGCCGGGCTTGGCGAACTCCAGGTACCAGTCGCAGAACACGTTCCAGGTGAAGCGGTAGCAGGCGGCGGCATACTCGTCGAAGCGGAACGCCTCCAGGGCGCCGCTTGCCTCCGCCACCGCCTGGTTGGCGGCGTCGAGGATCCAGCGCGACAGCGGGCTGGCGGCGGTGGCTGGATCGAACGCCGGGTCGAACCGGACGGCGTTCATCTCGCAGAACCGCGCCGCGTTCCACAGCTTGGTGACGAAGTGGGCGTTATGCTCCACTCGCGCCGGACCCAGCTTCATGTCGCGGCCCGGCCCCGCCAGCGCGCAGATGGTGAAGCGCAGCGCGTCCGTGCCGTACTGCTCGATCATCGCGAGAGGATCGATGACGTTGCCCTTGGACTTGCTCATCTTCTGGCCACGCTCGTCGCGCACGAGGCCGTGGATGTACACCGTCCGGAACGGCACCGCCTGCTGGAAGTGCAGCCCCATCATCATCATCCGCGCCACCCAGAAGAAGATGATGTCGAACCCCGTCACCAGCACGTCGCCAGGGTAGTAGCGGGCGAGGTCCGGCGTCTGCCGCGGCCAGCCCAGGGTCGAGAACGGCCACAACGCCGAGCTGAACCACGTGTCCAACACGTCGGTGTCCTGCGTCAGCTCGGCGTCATGGCCGTACTGCGCGCGTGCGGCGGCCTCGGCCTCGGCCTGGCTGTGCGCCACGAACACGGCGCCGTCCGGCCCGAACC
>CAXSFF010000180.1:0-6485 GCA_964236035.1 uncultured Acetobacteraceae bacterium | reverse complement strand
CGTGACCTCCCGGTTGGCCGGCAGGGCGAGCACGATCTCGCGGGCGACCTGGGCGTCCTTGCGGCGCTCTGCCGCTTCCGCCGCGTTCCATAGTTCGCCCGCTCGGCTGAAACACTTGGGCGCATCGTCCGGCAGCAGCACGGCATGGTGCTCGGGCGCGTCGCGGTTCCGGAAGTAGAACACCTCGCCCGTGCGTTCGGCGGCAATCTCCTCCCGGCCGTTGTAGGCGGCAGACCGCACGGCGCTGCCGCCGGAGCTGCGAGAGATGTAGCGGGCGCGGGCGAACTGGATGGCCACGCGGGCACTCTTGCCTGCCTTCCTGCCGTGCGCAAGCCGCGTTGCCCTTGCAACGCATATTGCGTCTGCACGCTTTCGCTCGCCTTTGGCTCCCTGGTGCAGAACGTTTTAGCGGTGTATCAATGAACTATGGCTGGCCACCAAGGGGCGCAACATGAAAACTCATATTTTTCTAGACAACTCTAACATTTTTGGCGGTGCGCAAAAAGTGGCAGCCGAGAAGGAGAAGGCTCCGTGGCCATGCGTGCGAGTAGATTACTGGAACCTGTTTCGGGTTCTCCGCCACGGTAAGGCCAACACAGGTGTGTCGATGCTTGCCGGTTCTGTTCCTCCAGGAAATGACGCCCTATGGGCTGCGGCTAATGAGGCTGGATTTGACACAACGCTTCTTCGCCGAGTGGAAGACGACAACGGCCGCGTGGTTGAGCAAGGAGTGGATGAGGCTATCCATCTACGAATCGGCAACATACTGTTAGATGCAGACGAGCCCGGCCGGATTGTCATTGCTACTGGAGATGGCCGGCAAACCCCTCAAGGGTGTAGCTTCACTGACCAAGTTATAAGGGCAGCAAAGCGGGATTGGCAGGTCGAAATCTGGTCCTGGCGGATGCAGTTATCGAAGCAGCTTCGGGATACCCGAATCCGATACCCAAAGTACGTAACTGTTTTTATTCTAGATGAGTGGTACCGCTCACTCGTGTTCCTCAAGGGCGGAAGCTATCATCAGAACGGTATGCCTGTCATAATTCAAACACGTTCCTGCGCCAGCCTGAACCTGACAGAAACTAATTTTAGCGACGCTGCGGCTATGGGAGCAGAGCTGGTTCAGCAAGCCGGGGCATGAGGAAGGGGAACGGAGATCGCAAAGCAGTACGCTCGTGGAAAATCTTCTGTTCCGGATTGCCCTGACTACGAATAACGGTAACGTTCCCACTATGTGGGATTTGGGATTGGAACCGCGTGGCCCGTTCACTCGCTGAGCGCCTTCAGGCGCACGAACAACAGAAAGCAAAGCTTGCCGAGCAGGAAGCCAAGCTCAAGACCGCCGAGCGCAAGGCTCGCACCCGCCGCATGATTGAGGCTGGTGGCCTGGTCGAAAAAACCGGCCTCCTCGACCTCGACACCAACGCCCTCTATGGCGCTCTGCTCTCCCTCCGCGAGGCGGCCAGCAGCAAGAAGCAGGTGGAGCAGTGGGCTGCCGTCGGTGGCCGCGCCTTCTCCCGCGAGGCCAATGCCCGCGGCGAGGGACGCGAGCCGATCGTGCTCACCTTCGCCGCCGCCCTTCCTCTGGCAGTCACCGTCACGCTCCGCGCCGCCGGCTTCCGGTTCAATAAGGTGCTCCGGCACTGGGAGGGACTGGCCCGTCTCGAGGATGCAGAGTCGATCGCCAGCAAAAACGCCGGCATCGTCCGCCAGATGGCTGCGACCCTGCCCCCCTCGCCCGAGCTGAACGCCGCCGCGGAGTGACCTGGTTCCGCACGGGGCTGCCTGCAGCAGCCCTCCTGGCCATCCCCTCGCTCGCGCACACCGCTATGGCTGCGGCGGCTCCCGCCCCGGGGTCCGGGCCGGTGAGCATCACCAGCCTCATCGTGGTCACCGTCGTCTCCCTGGGGTTCGCCGGTATGCTCTCCCGCCAGGGTAGCCTCACCGCCCAGCCCCGGTTCCGCGGCTACCGCGTCCGCTTCGCCCTCGGCGCTCCCCTGGTCTTCCTGGCCCTCGCCCTGCTCGACGGCTCCACCGGCATCCTTGGCTCAGGATGGGTCGCCCTGTCCCTCTGGGGCCTGCTGACGGCCCTGTTCGTCGTTCTGGGGGGTCGGCTGCTCCCCGAGCCGCTAGGCCACCTCCTGGCCTCCCTGTTCCCGCCTGCCGTGCTCGACACCCACGGCTCGGCCCAGTTCGGCACCGCCGCCCTCGGCGCGGGGCACCTCGCCCCGGCGGCGCCTGCCGACGCCTTCGTGCTCGGCCTCATGCCCGACGCCCCGCGCCGCGGCGACGCCCGCTTCCGCCAGGACGGCCACATCCTGACCTGCGCCCCCACCGGGGCCGGCAAGGGCATCGGCGCCGTGATCCCCAACCTGCTGGCCTATCCCGGCTCCGCCTTCGTGCTGGACTTCAAGGGCGAGAACTTCGCCGTCACCGCCCGCGCTCGCTGCGAACTGGGCCAGCTCGTCGTCCTGGTCGATCCCTTCGGCATCACCGGCCAGGCCTCCCACGCCCTCAACTGGCTCGACACCCTCGATCCTGACTCCCCCGACGTGGTCAGCCGCGCCGCCGGCCTCGCCGACATGCTGATCGCTGTCGAGGGCCGGGAAGCGGACTCCCACTGGACCGACACCGCTCGCGAACTGCTGCGCGGCCTGCTGATCCACGTTGCCGGTCTGCCCGCTGGGCAGCGCACCATGGCCGAGCTGCGCCGCATCGTCACCGCCCTGGCTGACGACGTGGCTGCCACCCTGGCGGCCATGCAGGCCGATCCCGAGGCTGGCCAGCGCATCCCCGCCCGCGCTGCCGCAGGCCACCTCAACCGGCCGGAGCGCGAGCGGGGCTCGGTGCTGTCCACCGTGGTGCGTCACACTGCCTGGCTGGACGATCCCCGGCTCTGCGCCGTCCTGGGGCGCTCGGACTTCTCCCTGGCCGATCTCAAGCACCGGCCGATGACGGTCTACCTCGCCGTCCCGCCCGACCGGCTGCGTGCCTGCCTGGGCTTCGTGCGCGGCTTCGTTGGCCTGGCCCTGGACGGGGTCACCGCGGCCCCTGGCAGGCCCTTACAGCGCATGGCGTTCTTCCTCGATGAGTTCGGCCAGCTCGGGCGCATGGATCGCCTGGCGGACAGCGTGATGCTCCTGCGGGGCTATGGCGTCCAGCTCTGGTTGTTCGTCCAGGATCTCTCCCAGCTCAAGGCGGTCTACCCCCGCTGGCAGAGCTTCCTGGCCAACACCTCCCAGCAGTTCTTCGGCACCGCCGACTTCGATACCGCCCGGTATCTCTCCAACGCCCTCGGCCAGGAAACCATCCGCTACGTCACCCAGACAGCCTCTACGTCGAGCGGCGGCATCTTCAAGCCGAACACCACCTCCAGTGGCACCGGGGAGCACCTGCACGGCCGATCCCTCCTCACACCCGATGAGGTCATGCGTCTCGGCCCCACTCGGCCCATCGTGCTCGTCTCCGGCGAACCGCCCTACCTGCTGGATCGCATCAGCTATCTTACCGATCCCGCGTATGCCGGCCGCTTCGACCCGAACCCCATGCACCTGCCCCATGCTGCCGAGTGAGGCACAAGGGTGCAGGCCGCACCTTCGTGTTAGCCTCTTCCTGCTTGCCTTGGTTGATCCTGGTCATTGGTTAGTGAGGTGTTCCCGGACTTCTGCGTTATCCACAGGCTTCCGCATTCAAGGATTCTAGATTCATATCTAAGTTCTAAGTTTAAGGGCTTTTTAATGTGTAATATCAGCTCTTTACGGGACCAAAAGTGAAGGAATCGGGGGCTCCTATGAGGAATCCGGGGAGCTACTATGAGGTTTCCGGGGGCTACTATGAGGTTTCCGGGGCTTATTATGAGGAATTCGGGGAAGGTGGCCGGCTGCCTTGTGGATAAACTCGTTTCCCTCCGTTCTCTAACTGCCAAGTGTGAGGTTGTAGGGGATGGTGACGCTGGTCAGTCGCCTAGCAAGACTCGACTGAGCTTTAGGAGCGATGGCATCGGCTCGGACACATATTCGGTCTTGCCGCTGATGCGGGCGCGCCGTCCCACTTTCGAACGTTGCATTTCTTCCCAGGCCTGCTGAAGTGCGTCGCTGTCCTTAGCCCACCATCCGACTTTGATCTGCGCCACCCGCTTGGCCTGCTTGATCGGTAGAATTGAGACCCCGAAAGGCGCCAGTGCGTTGACCTCATCCACGGCGGGCTTGATGACGTGCTTGTTCAGCTCGCCGAAGGTCTTGTAGCGACCGGCAGGAACGCCGAGCAATGCTCGAAATTCATCTAGAGAATATTCTTGAAAAGTTTTTTTGGAAAGATTGGCAAACTGCGCGATGTTTTCGTAGAGGCTGACCGCGTATTTTGAGGTGAATGCCATCAACACCGGCAACGCGATCTTGCCCCAGATGGTCGAATCTTTGAGGACGGCGACTAGGCGTTTGTCAAAGCTATAGGTGAGCACTCCAGCCGGGCGATCTTCGCTGTCGAGATCGTTCCCACCAAGGAACTGGACGCGGCGGGTGCGGCCGTCCGGCAGGCGAAGGGTGAGGAGTGTACGCATCAAGGCCTCGATCGCTTCCTCCACCATCTCGTAGCCCTTGTGGGCATCCGGCTTTAGGTCGTCGATCTGGATGGTATAGTCGCGGCCTTCCTCAATTCCCTGTAAGTGCGCGTGGTACCAGAGGATGGTGATGGCGCGGCGGGCGTTCAGCGTCAGTTCGTGGTGTCCCGTCACCTGGATCAGCTCGGCCGGCTTCGCCGCCTCGCGGCTACGTGGCCTGATATCAAGGGTAAGAACCCGCCCCTTTTCCTGTTCTCGCTGAGCCATAGGGTCGAGCATAGCGCCTTCTATGAATTTCGATACTGAAATTTTTCATAGTGCGGATTCATAGTTTCCCGGATGCCTCATAAATGTCGGCAAGCCGCCATTCCCCGAATTCCTCATAGTTGGTATGGTGCCGGCTGCGGCGCAGCCCTACCTTGCGCTGCTGCCCTGCCCTGCCCTGCCCACGCCGTACTTGGCGAACAGGTCGTTGATCGCTTCGTCGAGCAAGGCCTCCGTGGTGGCGTCCCGATCTACCGCCAGCCGCTTCAAACGCTTGTGGTCGTCGGGCATCAGCTGGGCCGTGACCTTCTTCTTGCCGACACGTGTCGAGGCAGGCTGCGGGCCGGACGCCTTACCGGCCAAGGCAGGAATAGAAGCTGGTGCAGGCGCGGGGGTGGGCGAGGGTAACAGCTCATTGCCCTCGACGGCGGATCGCATGCTCTCGGCAAGGCTGGGTTTTTTGCTCATTTTGCTACCTTCCGGCTTGCTGTTTTGCCAGCTTGCCGCATTGCTGGCACTTTGGCAGGCATTCGACTCAATTCTCCTTTGACCCACTCGTAGAGCCGTCCGATCTCCTCGGCAGCCTTGCCGCCCGGCTCGTATTCCTGGGCGGTCTGCCCGCCGATCAAGGCGTGTGCGTAGGCGGCGCGTTGCTGAGTAATGAACGGCGCGACCTCAAGCCCGTGAACGGCAACGGCAGCGCGGGCGTCTGCCAGGACGTTAGAAGCGCGTGATGGCATCGCATTGAGGACGACATAGGCCGGCTTGCCGGCCAGCTTCACGGCGCGGGCCGTCATGCCGATAGCTCGTAGGTCGAGGATGCCGGGCCGGCACGGGATCAGCACCAGGTCGGCGGCTTCGGCAGAGGCGAAGGCGGCATCGCTAGCATGGGGCGCGGTATCGATGAAGGCGATCGACGCTCCACCGGCTTCGGCCGCCTCCAGAGCATGCGCTAATCGGGCAGAAGGCACCGGGACGACGGCCGGACTGTCGCCCTGGCGAGCGTCGCCCCATCCGGCAGCGCTCGCCTGCGGATCAAGGTCGATCACGGCGGCGGTGCGGCCGTCCCGCTCGGCGGCGACGGCCAGGTGAAGGGTGAGGGTGGTTTTCCCCGTCCCACCCTTCTGGCTGAGGATAGCGACCGTCTGCATAAAGCTCCTTTCGCATTTCCAGCAAGCTGGCAGTTAGGCAATTTGAAATGCCAGCACATATTTTTTACATGTTGCTGGCATTTTGGCAATGCGGCATGCCAGCAAGATTTTGATTTTAATTGCTGGCATTCTGGTAGCTTGAATTGCTGGCAAGTTGGCAGTGCAAAACTCGAAGACGCATTGTGCATGTGCGGCGGCCGAGAAGATCAGCCGCCAGCTGCCGCACTGTTCATCCCGGGCAACAACAGCGGGATATCAGGCTCCGAGTTGTAGGAGCGGCTACTCATCCCACGGGTTGACGATCGTTAAACCCACGCCCTCGAAGTCGGCCACGTTGCGGGTAACAACGCTCGCCTTCCGCGCGCGCGCAATCGCGGCCAGCATGAGATCGATGGTCCCGCTCGGACGCCCGACCTTCCGACGCGCTGCGAACACCTCGGCATAGGCCGAAGCAGCTTCGGTGTCGAAAGGCAGGATGCGACCGTCGAAGTCGTCAGCGAACATGGCGCGCG
>CAXSFF010000179.1:0-6487 GCA_964236035.1 uncultured Acetobacteraceae bacterium | reverse complement strand
GGGGAAGGCGTAGCCGGTCATGGCGCCGTCCGCGCCGCGCTCCATCTCGAAATCCAGGAACAGGCCGCCGTTCCCGGTCAGGATCGACAGCGGCCGCAACGAGCCGTCCACCTGCCAGCCGCGCAGGGCGGTGATCTTCTCCAGCCCGGGCCAGTCCTCGTGCTTCAGCATCACGCAGGCGACATCGGCCACGACGATGCGGCGGATCACGGCCGGCGTCATCACCACGCCGAGCGTGAGCGGGTAGTCCTGCAGCACCCACGGCACGCCCGGCCCGATCGCCTCGGCGGCGGCGGCGAAATAGCCCACGATCTCGTCGTCGGTGCGCAGGGCGGGCGTGGGCGCGATCATCACCCCCGCCGCGCCCAGCTCCATCGCCGCGCGCGCCAGCCCGGCCATGGCGGCGAAGCCCGGCGACGACACGCCGACGATCACCTGCCGCCTCGGCAGCCCGTCGATGAACCGTTTGGCCACCGCCAGCGACTCCTCCGCGTCGAGCTTCGGCGCCTCGCCCATGATGCCGAGCACGGTGACGCCGGCCGCGCCGCACCCCGCGTAGAACGCGCACAGGCGGTCGATCGAGCCCATGTCGAGCCGACCGTCCGGATGGAACGGCGTCGGCGCGATCGGGTAGAGGCCGGCGGCTTGACTGGTCAGCATCGGGGTCTCCGGACATGCCAGGCGGATGCTAACCGCTGCAGCTGGCGCCGCCCAGCACGCAGAACCGGGCGCAGTGGCGATGGTTGAGCGCCACCACCCGGCGCGACTCCGCCAGCGTGGCGCCAAGCTCGAACGCCGGGTCGTAGGGCAGCAAGGTGCAGGCGACGATGGCCGGGCGCTCGGCGCCACGACGCTTCACCACCATGCGGGCGCTGGCGCACATCAGTTCCGCCGGGTCTTTGTGCAGGACGGACCAGCAGCGCTCCGTGATCTCCGGCACGTCGGCGGCGGGGTCCAGCTCCGGGAACAGCACGGGGGGCGGCAGGTCGATGCCGAGGCCGGCGAACAAGGCGGCATAGCCGGCGCGCATCGCCTCCGCCGGCTCCCCCCACGGCGTGCGCCCGGCGACGGTCACGTCGAAGCCGTTCGCCACCAGCCACAGCAGGCCGTCGACCGCGGGCCGCCAACTGCCGGCGCCGCGCAGCGCCTCGTGCTCGGCTTGGCGGTAGTGGTCGAGCGACACGCGCAGCGCCATGCGGCCGGGATAGCGGCGCCGCAGGTCCAGCAGCTCCGCCTCGAACCGCCGCATCGGCCGCATCGCGTTGGTCAGCACCAAGGCCCGGCGCCCGGCGGCCAGCGCGTCCGCCAGCATGCCCGGCAGATCGCGGTTCATGAACGGCTCGCCGCCGGTGAAGCCGACCTCCGCCAGCTCCGGATGCGCGCTGACCGCTTCCGCGAGGGCGGCTGCCATCTCGGCGCGGGTCAGGTAGGCGAGGCGGTCGTTGGCCGGGCTGCTCTCGATGTAGCAGCCGGCGCAGGTGACGTTGCACAGGGTGCCCGTGTTGATCCACAGCGTGCGCAGCGCGTGCAGCGTCACGGTGGCGCGGCGCTCGCCGGTGGCGGTGACCGCCGGGTCGGTGAACCTGACGGGCCATGTCTTGGCAGGTGGGGTGAGCATTGCATCGGCGTCGGACATCACGCTCAAATGGGGCGGCCGGCCGCGGATCACAGCAGGGCGCGGGCTGGCCGAAGGGAGATGCGCCGATGGACTGCAAGGCAATCCTGCATGGGGCGATGGCGTGCCTGCTCGCCGCCGCACCCGCTGCTGCGGCAGAGCTGACGGTGATCAGCTCCGGCGGCTTCACCCCGGCCTACCGCGAGCTGGCGCCGGAGTTCGAGCGCCGCACCGGCGACACGCTGACCTTGCAGCTGGGTGCGTCGATGGGCACGACCCCGACCTCGATCCCGAGCCGGCTGCAGCGCGGCGAGCGCGCCGACGTGCTGCTGATGGTCGGCTACGCGCTGGACCAGCTGATCCATGACGGCGCCGCGGTGCCGGGCAGCCGGGTCGACATCGCGCTGTCCAGCATCGGCCTGGCGGTGCGGGCAGGGGCGCCGCGACCGGACATCGGCACCCTCGATGCGTTGAGGCGAACGCTGCTGGCGGCGAAGTCGATCGCCTATTCCGACAGCGCCAGCGGGGTGTACCTGTCGACCGAGCTGTTCCCGCGCCTGGGCATCGCCGAGCAGCTTCGGGGCACGGCGCGCATGATCCCGGGCGATCCCGTCGGCGGCGTGGTGGCGCGGGGCGACGCGGAGATCGGCCTCCAGCAGATCTCCGAGCTGAAGGCGGTGCCTGGGATCGACATCGTAGGCCCGCTGCCGCCGGACGCGCAGAGGGTCACGGTCTACGCCGCCGGCATCGCCACGGCGTCGCACGACCCGGCGGAGGCGAAGAAGCTGATCGCCTTCCTGGCCTCGCCGGCGGCGGCGGCCGCGGTGCGCAAGACGGGGCTGGAGCCGCCCAAGGATTGACACTCGCCCACTCTCGCAGGCTGATGGCGTCGCAGCTTCCCCAAACGAGCACGCACAGCTTGTCGGCTCGCAGGTGTTCCCGGACGTCTTCCATCGGGTTCGACGCGGGCGCGTAAGGTGGCAACCGCTAGACCAAGGCCAGGCCCGTCCGGAAACGCCAGGGCCACGCGCCGTTTCGGGTCACTCTGCTGCAATTCCGTCGTAGGAGGGTGACCGTGCCCGACAGCTTGCCCGATATCGTTGTAGACCGTCCGCCGGGAGAGGCGCCCAGCATCGTCGTCGTGGGCGGAGGCGCCGCCGGGCTGCAGCTGGTCACCCGGCTCGGCAAGACGCTTGGCCGACGGCAGAAGGCGAGCGTGGCGCTGGTCGAGCGGGCGAGGACCCATCTGTGGAAGCCGCTGCTGCACGCCGTGGCAGCCGGCAGCATCGATCCCGGCGGGCACGAGCTGAACTATCTTGCGCAGGCCCACCGCTATCATTTCCGCTACCGGTATGGCGAACTGATCGGCCTGGACCGGGCCCGGCGCCGGGTGCATCTGGGCGCCACGCACGACGACGAAGGGCGCGAGATCACGCCCGTGCGGTCCTTCGCATACGACACCCTGGTGCTTGCCGTCGGCAGCGTCACGAACGATTTCGGCACGCCCGGCGCGGCCCAGCATGCCGTCCCGCTCGAAACCCCGGAGCAGGCCGCCCGCTTCAACCGGCGGCTCGTGAACGCCTGCATCCGGGCGCATTCGCAGGCCGGCGCCGTGCGGGCCGGCCAGCTTTACGTCGCCATCATTGGGGCGGGGGCAACGGGGACGGAGCTGGCGGCCGAGCTGCACCGCACCGTGCGGGAGGTTGTGGCGCAGGGACTGGACCGGGTGAACGCCGAGCGGGACATCCGCATCATCCTGATCGAAGCCGGGGACCGCATCCTCCCCGCGCTGCCGGAACGGATGTCGGCCAAGGCGCTCGCCCTGTTGCAGGGGCTGGGCGTGGAGGTCCGCACCGGCGCCAAGGTGGCCGAGGTCCGCGCCGACGGGGTCGTGCTGGCAGATGGCGAGTTCATCGCCTCCGAACTGGTGGTGTGGTCGGCCGGCGTGAAAGGGCCGGACTTCCTGCGCCACCTGGATGGCCTGGAGGTCACGCGCAGCAACCAGTTGGTGGTGAAGCCGACCTTGCAGACGACGCTCGACCCGGCCGTGTTCGCGATCGGCGACTGCGCCGCAACGCCGCGCGTGGGCTTCGACACACCCGTGCCGCCGCGTGCACAGGCGGCGCACCAGGAGGCGAGCTTCATGGCGGCGCAGATCAAGCGCAAGCTGGCCGGCAAGGAACTGGACGCGTTCGCCTACCGCGATTTCGGCTCCCTGGTGTCGCTGGGGGAACACAGCACCGTCGGCAACCTCATGGGCGGGCTGGCGGGCAAGAGCCTGTTCATCGAAGGCCTGTTCGCCCGGCTAATGTACCGGTCATTGTACAAGATGCATCAGCACGCGCTGTTCGGCGGCCCCAAGGTCGCGCTGGACACGATCGCGCACGGCTTCGCCCGGCGGTGGGAGCCACGGGTGAAACTGCACTGACACCAACCCTGGGCGGGCAGGTGCCGTGATGCGGCACGAGTAAGGTCGGCGGCGGGCCGTGACCGCTACCGCCGGGCCAGCCGCAGCACCTCGACGGCGGCGCGGGCCAGTTCGCCGTCCGCGTCATGCAGGGTGTCCAGGATGGAGAAGTGGTGCGTCCCCGCCACCGGCACCAACGCCCCGGCGCAACCCGAATCGGCCCGGTGCCAATGCAGCTTGCGGCTGTCGTGCACCAACGCCGGCACCTCCAGCGTGCCGTAGGCGATCGCCATCGGCTTTGGCACGGGGATATGCCGCAGCGGCGACAGCGCGGCGATCTCGGCGTCGGTCAGCGACAGCTTCTCGTTCAGGTTGGTGTCGCGGATCGGCCCCAACTCGAACACGCCGGAGATCGCCAGCCCGGCCACCGGCAAGGCATGCGACAGCGCCGTCGCCGTCAGGTGCCCGCCCGCCGACCAGCCCGACACCACCACGGGGCCAGCCACGCCATGCGCCGCGCCCTCCCGCGCCAGCCAGTCAAGACCGTGGTTCACGTCCTGCACGATCTGCGTCAGCGTCGCGTGCGGCGCCAGGCGGTAGCCGGGGAACGCCACCGACCAGCCGCGCGACAGCAGCCCCTCCGCCAGGACGGAGAACCCCTCGCGGCTGTTGCGCTGCCAGTAGCCGCCGTGGATGAACACCAGGCAAGGTGCTGACGGGTCGGCGGCGGGGAACAGGTCCCAGCCCTGCCGCGGGTCGGCGCCCCATAGCAGGTCGAGCTTGGCCGGGTGCGCAGCGCGGAACGCCGCCGATTGCGCCGCCCGCTCCGCCACCATGGCGGCGCTGCCGGGCACGGCGCCCGAGTTGTCATAGGCGGCGCTCTGCTCGGCGCGGCTCAGCTCGCCCCACGGTTTGGTCATGCGCCGCCGCCGGCAAAGTGCCAGTCGGCGATCTGCTCGCCGGTCCACACCAGCACGTCCTCGCGCTTACGGATTTCCTGCAATACGCGGCGGAAGTACTTCGCCCGGTGCGGCGCGCCCATGATGTACGGGTGCACCACCAGCGCCATCACCCGCGCGCCGTGGCGGGAGTCGTCGTAGATCTGGTCGAGCTGGTCCAGCGCCCGGTCGGCATACTCCCGCGCCGGGTGGTGCTGGATCAGCATCATCGCCACGTCGTTGCACTCCTGGGTGTACGGGATGTTGAGGATCGGCTGGCCGCGGGTCTTGAGCATCACGGGCTGGTCGTCCAGCACCCAGTCGGCGAGGTAGGAATAGCCTTCCTCCGCCAGCAGGTCCGGCGTCTCCCACGTCTCCGTCAGCCCGGGGCCGAGCCAGCCGCGCGGGCGCTTGCCGGTGAAGCCCTCGATCGCCTGCGAGGTGCGTCGGATGGCGTCGCGCTCGTCGGCCACCTTCTGCATGTTCTTCTGGTCGAAGCCATGGCCCATGAACTCCCAGCCGCGGTCCAGCGCCGCCTGCGCGATCGGCCGGTAGCTGCCGATCGCCGAGCCGTTGATCGCCAGCACGGCCTGGATGCGGCTCTCGTCCAGCGCCTCCAGCAGGCGCCAGAACCCCACCCGGTTGCCGTACTCGTGCCAGGCCCAGTTGGGGATGTCCGGGCTGGGCGCGCCGCCGGCGGGCGGGGTCAGCACGGTGCGCGGCATCGGCTCGCGCGGGTTCCATTCCTCCACGTTGACGATGACCCACACCACCATGCGCGCATTGCCGGGCAGGACGAGCTTCGGGCGTCCGAGGATGGGCAGGTAGTCCAGCCGTTCGGTCGGCAGCATGGCGGGGCGCTCCTAAGTCACATGGCCTGGTGGCGGCCGATGCCCTGGTAGCTGAAGCCGGCGGCGCGCATCGCCGCCGGGTCGAACACGTTGCGCAGGTCGACCATGACCCGGCCCCGCATGATGCCGGCGAGCCGGTCCGGCGACAAGGCGCGGAACTCGTTCCATTCCGTGACCAGCACCAGCGCGTCGGCGCCCTCCGACGCCTCCAGCGCGCTGGCGCAGTACATCACGCCGCTCGGCAGCAGCGCCCGCGCCGCTTCCATTCCTTCGGGGTCGAAGGCGCGGATGGCGGCGCCCTCCTCGCATAGGCGATGCACGATCGGCAGGCTGGGGGCGTCGCGCATGTCGTCGGTCTCCGGCTTGAACGCCAATCCCAGCACGGCGATGGTCTTGCCGCGCACGCTGCCGCCGCACGCCGCCACCACGCGGGCGGACATGCCGGCCTTGCGCGCGTCGTTGACGGCGACGGTCGCCTCCACCAGGCGGGACGGCGCGCCCCATTCCTGCGCGATGCGGACCAGCGCCAGGGTGTCCTTCGGGAAGCAGGAGCCGCCGTAGCCCGGCCCCGGGTGCAGGAACTTGCGGCCGATGCGCCCGTCCAGGCCGATGCCGCGGGCCACGTCGTGCACGTCGGCGCCGACCTTCTCGCACAGGTCGGCCATCTCGTTGATGA
>CAXSFF010000178.1:0-6490 GCA_964236035.1 uncultured Acetobacteraceae bacterium | reverse complement strand
TCTACACCTACATGGACAAGCTCGGCAGCCTGCTGCGCCGCCATCCGCCAAGCCCGCCGGAGGGCAAGGCCGCGCCTGCCGGAGCCCCGGCCGCCGGCCCGCGCCGCGAGCCTGTCGCTGCCTGAGCCGCGTCGCGTCCTGCAACCGCCAGCCGTACCCCCGGGTTCATGTCAGCTGCACTTCGACCAGCCGCAGTGCAGGCAGCTCAGGCAGCCTGCCTCCCGCACCAGGCCGGGCTGGCTGCACTTCGGGCACAGCGGCCCGAGCTGTGCCGTCGGCATCGTCGCGGCGGATTGCGCCGGCGGCGTTGCGGCCAGGGCTGCCGCCGGCACCAGGAAGCCGCTCTCCACCATGTGCCGCTCGATGATGTCGCCGATGGCGGCGACCAGGGACGGCACGTAGCGGCCATGGCTCCAATGGCCGCCGCGCGGGTCGAACACCTGCTTCAGCTCCTCCGCCACGAAGGCGACCTCGCCGCCGCGGCGGAACACGGCGCTGATCATGCGCGTCAGCCCCACCACCCAGGCGTAGTGCTCCATGCCCTTGGAGTTGACGAAGATCTCGAACGGCCGCCGCATGCCGGCTTCTTGGATGTCGTTGACGGTGACGTACATCGCGTGCTCGCTGTCGGGCCAGCGCAGCTTGTAGGTGGCGCCGACCAGCTTGTCGGAGCGGACCATCAGGTCGCTCATGGCCGCGGCGGGTTCGGCGGCGGCGGCGGTCTCTGCCGGCTTCACCGCCAGCACGGAGCCGGTGATGGCGTTCGGCCGGTAGGTCGTGCAGCCCTTGCAGCCGCTGCGGTAGGCGTCGAGGTAGACCGCCTGGAAGGCCTCGAAGCCGATGTCCTCCGGCACGTTCACCGTCTTGCTGATCGCGCTGTCCACGTGGCGCTGCACGGCGGCCTGCATCCGCACGTGCTCGCCCGGCGTCAGCTCCTGCGCCGTGACGAACGCGGCCGGCAGGGCTGCCTCGTCGCCATGGATCGCCCGGAACCGCCGCAGTGCGTAATCGGACACCTCCTCCTCCATGCGGGTGCCGTCCGGCTGCAGCACCTTGCGGGTGTAGGCCAGCGCGAACACGGGCTCCACGCCGCTGGACACGTTGTCGGCGACCAGCGAGATGGTGCCGGTCGGCGCCACGGAGGTGAGCAGCGCGTTGCGGATGCCGTGGCGGGCGATCGTCTCGCGCACGTCCGCGTCCAGCTCGCGCACGGTCTCCCCCGCCAGGTAGGCCTGCTTGTCATAGAGCGGGAACGCGCCCTTCTCCTCCGCCAGCCCTGCCGAGCACAGGTAGGCGGCGCGGGCGATCTGCGCCGCCCATTCCCCGGCCTGCGCCGCCGCCTCGGGCGAGCCGTAGCGCAAGCCGCACATGACCAGCGCGTCGGCCAGGCCGGTGATGCCAAGGCCGATGCGGCGCTTGGCGAGCGCCTCCTGCCGCTGCGCCTCCAGCGGGAAGCCGGAAGCGTCGATCGTGTTGTCGAGCATGCGCACGGCGACCTGCACCAGGTCGGCAAGGTCCTCGCGGCTGATCCCGGCATGGGGCGTGAACGGGTCGGCGACCAGGCGGGCGAGGTTGACCGATCCCAGCAGGCAGGCGCCGTACGGCGGCAGCGGCTGCTCGCCACAGTTATGGACGTAGAAGCCGTTCGCGTCGAAGGCGTTGATGCCAGGGATTGAGCAGTCGTAAACGTCCTCAAAGCCCACGGCCTCGAAGGACTCGACAGTCGCCACGAACCGCTCCCGGTTTGGCGCGCGCTTGTAGGCTTGCAAGCTGGCCTTCAGCCGCAGCGCTTTCCTGCTGTCGCCAAAACCGACAAGTTCAGCGTAGCGGCCCAGATTGTCGCCGCTCACCACCAGCTCATGTTGCGCCAGGGTGGCGTAGGCCACGGTGCCGCCTTTCCCATCTGGCAGCCGGCTTTCACCTGCATCACGCCGGCCGGAGTAGATCGTCGAGATGATCCCCATGCGCCCTAAGATACGCTGGACGGCTTCCAGCCGCGCCGGATTCGATTGCGACAGGCGGACGCTGACACCCTTGTCCTGCGCTCCCTGCACGCTGCCATCGGCGTCGAACAGCCCGCGCAGGAACGCCCTCTGGAAGTCCGACGAAGCCTTCTCAATGGCCGAGCCTATCGCCTTTTCCCTGCTCAGCCCGTAATCCGCTGCGACTTTCCCGATTGCCGCCGTCGACAGGCGATGCTCGTTGCGGCCTGCTACGCTCATCCACCCCTTGAAGTCAGCTCGGTGCGGCAGCGTTCTGGCCGCGTCCTCCGCCAAACGCATGACCGATGCCGAGCCATCCTCAAACGTTCCCCCGTTGCCGGCTTGCGCCGGCGTCCAGACACTGAGCACGGCCTTTTCGGCCTTGACTGTGCCATCGCCCGTAAGCAGTCCCATCAAGTAGCCCTCAGCCGCCGTGCCGGCTCCTTCCCACTCCGCCGGGCACCGTTGCCTTTGAAGGACGATCTGGTCGCCTGCGTTCAGTTCTCCGGCTGCCACCCATTCACGCCCGACGCGGTAGCGCGTTTTGGACGCCGCCGTCATGACCTTGTGGTTCGCCGTCACCCGGAGGCAGTGCCCTTCTACCGTCTTCAGAATGAAAACCGGCTTCTTCCCGGTAAGGAAGAAGCCGGCGCTCGAGGAAGCATGGGGCGACCCATCGACCATGGCGTCGAACTGGCAGCCGATCAGGTCCTGCACCTGTCGCGGGCCGTTCGCCGTATGCACCCAGGTGTCCGCCGTCACGCAGGGATTGGTGGAGCGGATCGTCTCGCAGTAGTGCAGGTTGTTGCGGGCGTTGATGCGGTCGATGAAGATGACGCCCGGCTCGGCGTAGTCGTACGTCGCCCGGGTGATGCTGTCGAACAGCGCACGGGCGCGCAGCGTCCGGTAGGTGCGGCCGCCGAACACGAGCGGCCAGTCGGCGTCGGCCTCGACCGCCGCCATGAACGGGTCGGTCGCCAGCACCGACAGGTTGAAGTTGCGCAGCCGGCCCGCCTCGCGCTTGGCGGCGATGAACGCCTCGATGTCGGGATGGTCGCAGCGCATGGTCGCCATCATGGCGCCGCGACGGGCGCCGGCGGACATGATGGTGCGGCACATGGCGTCCCACACGTCCATGAACGACAGCGGCCCGGAGGCGTCGGCGCCGACCCCCCTGACCGGCGCGCCATGGGGCCGCAGCGAGGAGAAGTCGTAGCCGATGCCGCCGCCCTGCTGCATGGTCAGCGCCGCCTCGCGCAGGTGGTCGAAGATGGCGCCGAGGTCGTCGGCGATGTCGCCCATGACGAAGCAGTTGAACAACGTCACCCGCCGCCCCGTGCCGGCGCCGGACAGGATGCGGCCGGCGGGCAGGAAGCGGAAGTCCTGCAGTGCCGCGTAGAAGCGCTCCTCCCAGCGGCCCGGCTCCGCCTCCACGGCGGCCAGCGCTCGCGCGACCCGGCGCCAGGTGTCCTCGATGGTGAGGTCGACCGGGGCGCCGTCGGCGGACTTGTGCCGGTACTTGGCGTCCCAGATCTGCCGGGAGATCGGCGCGATGGCGTCGGCGATGCTGGCGGTCGTCATGTCGGGCACGGGCATGTCCATGATAGTACCCTGTCAGTGTAGCCGCTGTGGTGCGATTCGCGTCGTCAGAGCCGTCGCACCAACAGTTCCGCCTTTGCCAGCGCGTCGTTGAAAGGCCTTAACCGCGAGGTTGCCTTGCTGCGTGAGGCAGGGTTGCCGATGCACCGCTGCTCCTCCCCCGATGCTTGGCGTTTGGGCGGGAGGAGGGGTGGCCACGCCAACCACCCTGCGCGCGGCACCCCTCCCACAAGGGGAGGGGAGAAGAGTCGGACATCGTTGCCGTTGGTATTAAGCAAGGTCGAAACTGAGATCGGGCCGAGGAGATCGTCGCGTCCTCCTGCAAGCGCATCAGCAGCTTGCGGTCGATGCCGTCCATGATGCCCGAATGGATGCCTCGGATGTTCCTGAGCCGTCTTCGCGTCCGGCAGAGCTTCCCGTCGCATCGAGCGCCTGCATCACGCGGCGGCGTGCGGCGGCGAACGCGGCCGAGTCCCGGTCACGGGGGCGGGGCAGCGCCACCGCAAGCGCGTCCGGCAGCCGGCCCGGCCGCGGCGGCATCACGATCACCCGGTCGGCGAACAGCACCGCCTCGTCCAGATCGTGCGTGACGAGCAGGACCGTGGGCCGCGTCTCCTGCCACAGGTCCAGCAGCAGCCCATGCAGGCTGGCGCGCGTGAACGGGTCGAGCGCGGAGAACGGCTCGTCCAAGCAGCAGGCGAGGCTGCCCGACAAGCGCCCGCGCGATTGCGATCCGCTGCTGCTGGCCTCCGGACAGGTCCCGCGGCAGGCGGTGGCCCAGTCCGGCCAGCCCGATCCGGTCCAGCAGCACGCCGCTGCGGGCCCGGCGTTCCGCCTTGCCGATGGAACGGGCGCCGAACGCGATGTTGGCCTCCGCCGACAGCCACAGCAGCAGCCGCGGCTCCTGGAACACGGCGCTGACGCAAGGGTGCGGGCGAGCATCGATGAACGCGCCGTCCACCGCGATCGCGCCTCCGTCCGCCTGGTCCAGCCCGGCCAGCAGACGCAGCAGCGTGGTCTTGCCGCAGCCGGACCGGCCGACGAACGCGAGTATCTCCCCGGCGCCGGCCTGGAAGGTGACGTCCTGCAGGGCCTGCGTTCCGTCCGCGTAGGTCTTCGCCAGCGCCCGGACCTGCAAGCGGCTCACAGCCGCTTGCGTCCGGTGTCCTGCCAGCGGACCAGCGGGCGCGAGACGGCGAGCAGCGCCGCGTCGCACAGCTTTCCCAGCACGGGGAAGGTGAGCATCGCGACCAGGATGGTGTCCGCCCGGCCCATCTGCTGCCCATCCAGCAGCAGGTAGCCGAGCCCCTCGGACGCGCCCAGCAGCTCCGCCGCCAGCACGAACATGAAGCCCAGGCCGAGGCCGGACCGCAGCGCCGTCACCCAGGCCGGCAGGATCGCCGGAAGGGCGACGCGCAGCGCCAGCCGGGCCGAGTGCAGGCCGAACACGCGGCCCACCTCCAGCAGCTTGCGGTCCACGTCGCGCAGGGCGCCCAGCACGCCCAGGTAGACCGGGAAGAACACGCCGAGCGCCACGAGGGCCACCTTGGACGTCTCGCGGCATCAGCCGGCCTGATATCAGGCCGCACCGCACCGCGCACTCCCAGGCAGCCGTGAGCGCCGCCGGCAGCAGCAGCGCCAGCAGCCAGTCGAGGGCCTGCCGCCGCCGGGCTGGTCCTTGCGCCGCATCGGTTCGGGACAGCCCGGCAGGCGCCGGCTGGATGCGGGTGGGACGAGCGTTCACGTGCCCAGTCTGTCGGCGAAGCTCGGATCGATCAGCGCCCGCGTGAGCGCAGCCACGTCCTGCTCCGGGCCGAGCACCCGGCCTTTTGCAGCGCAAGCCCGGCCTCGACGATGGTGGCGGCCTGCACGGAGCCGATCCGGCCGCTGGACAGGTCGGTGCGCTCCAACTGCCGGGCCACGACGGCGTCGGGCAGCTTCATCGCCGCAACCAGCATCGCCTGCAGCGCGACGGGGTTGCCGGCGGCCCAGGCCCGGGCCTGCTCGTAGCGGGACAGCACGCGGGCGACCGCCTCCGGGTATTCCGCGGCAAAGGCCTCGCGCACGTTCAGCACGCCCCAGGTGTTGGCTTCCGGCCGCCGGTAGAACAGGCGCGCGCCGCCCTCGATCTCGGCGGCGGCCATGATCGGGTCCAGCCCGGCCCAGGCGGCGACATCGCCCCGCTCCAGCGCGGTCCGGCCGTCGGCGTGCTGCAGCAGCACCAGCTTGACGTCCCGCTCGGACAGCCCTGCCTCCGCCAGCGCGCGGATCAGGAAGATGTGCGGGTCGGTCCCGCGGGTGACGGCGATGCGCTGCCCGCGCAGGTCTGCGACGGTCTGGATCGGGGAGTCTCCGCGCGTGACCAGCGCGGTCCACTCGGGATGCGAGAACACGTAGACGGACCGGACGGGGTTGCCGCCCGCGCGCCCGATCAGCGCCGCTGCCCCAGCGGTGGACCCGAAATCCAGCGACTCCGCGTTCAGGAACTCCAGCGCCTTGTTGGACCCGGCCGACTGCACCCAGCGCACCGCCACGCCATCGCGGGCGAACTCGGCCTCCAGCAGCCCCTGCTGGCGCAGCACCAGGCTGACCGGGTTGTAGGTCGCCCAGTCCAGCCGCAGCTCGCGCAGCGGCGCGCTCCGGGCGGGAGCTGCGGCGAGGGCGGACCCTGCCGCGAGAAGCGGCAACAGGGTCCGGCGGGAGAGCGGATGTTGCATCCTGCAGCTCCGTGTGCAGCTTAGCCGGCAGCGCGCCGGGTGGGTGCGGCGACGTTGGCGATCACCTCGCCGAACGGCCCGGCGTTGCGGGCCGGGCCGAGGTCGTTGCCGGTCGAGGGCCGCAGCGGCAGCAGCGGGAACACCAGTTCGGCGAAGCGGTAGCACTCCTCCAGGTGGGGGTAGCCCGACAGG
>CAXSFF010000177.1:0-6493 GCA_964236035.1 uncultured Acetobacteraceae bacterium | reverse complement strand
GCGCAGTGCCTATAATAGCTGGTAGGAACGATCCGCAGTCTCAAGGGGACCAGCCAGCGTGCACGTCGAAGAACTCTACCGCTATCCGGTGAAGGGCCTGACCGCGCAGGCCATCGGCGAGGCCGTCCTCGAACCCGGCGGCGCCATCCCGTGGGACCGCGCCTTCGCCCTGGCGCAAGGCGACGCGCCGTTCGACCCGGCAGCGCCCGAGTTCCTGCACAAGCGGCATTTCATGTGCCTGATGGCAAACGCCCGCATCGCCGGGTTGCACGCCGCGTTCGACTCCGGCACCGCCACGCTGCGGGTGGATGCCGGCGACGGACGCGCCGAGACGGCCTGTTTGCTGGAGCCGGAGGGCCGCGCCCGCATGGGGCGGTTCCTGGGCGCGTTCCTCGGTGAGGAGGCGCGCGGATCGCCGGTGCTGCATCACGCGCCCGGCCACGTGTTCGGCGACCAGCGGCGGCCAGTGGTCAGCCTGTTCAACCTGGCGAGCCTGGCCGCCTACGAAGCCGCCCTCGGCACGGCGCGGGACAGGCGGCGGTTTCGCGCCAATTTGTATTTCACGGGGCCGGCCTGGTGCGAGTTCGAATGGGTCGGCCGCGACGTCGCCATCGGCGGCGTGGTCGTCCGCATCACCAAGCGCACCGTGCGCTGCGCCGCGACGGAGGTGAACCCGGACACGGCCGAGCGCGACGCCAAGCCGATCGGCGAGCTGCGTGCGCTGTATGGCCACGCGGACCTTGGCGTGCACGCGGAAGTCATCACGGGCGGCCGCCTAGCCTTGGGAGACGCGATCCGCATGCGCTAGCGGCTGCCCTTACTCGTCATTGCGAGGAGCGCCGGCGACGAAGCGACCCAGGGCCGCGCGGCAGGTTTTCGTCGCACGGCCCTGGATTGCCGCACCGCCAAGCGGCGGCTCGCAATGACGGGTGCCAGGGTGACGCGTCACTGTCCGATGCCATTCATACAATGAGTTCGGTCAGGAATGATTGTGATGCAGCATTGGCTTGTGCGAGGCGCGTTGGTTATGCTTTGCCTCATTCCGCTTGGCGGCTGCGGGCTGTTTGCGGCGCCGTGCCGGGTTGGCTCCGCGGCGCTCAAGATCGTGCCGTTGGTGGGCCAGGTCGCCGCGGCGCCCACCGACGCGTGCGCGGACGTGATCGATCCGACGGTCACGCGAAGCTAGATGCCGCGGCAGGGCTATGGGGCCGAGCGGGTCAAGGAAGCGGTGTCCCGATCGTAGACATAGCCTGTGATCGTGCCGTCCCTGATCCGCCCGATGGCTTCGTCGATGACAAAGAGCGGTGCAAGGAACCATTCCCTTGGGACGACAGGTTGACCGAACCGGTCCTTGACTTCGATATCAAGGCGGGCCGCGCCGAAGACGCGATGGATCACGTGTTCCAGCCGGGTCCGGTCGATGTTGTGCAGCTCGTAGGACGCGACCGTCTCGACATCCGCCATCAGGAACGTCGGGTCGAGGCGGGCGTTGGCGATCCGGCGTCCAACATCGCCGCTGGTGACGCCGATCTTGTGCAGGACGTCGCGATGCGCCGCCACGGCCGGGTGATCGGATTTGCTCCGCAACACATAGATGGTGCCGCTCGTCTTGTCCCCGTCCTCGCCCTGATCGGCGAACAGCGGGCCGGCTGCCGGTTCGATGATGCGCCGCCCGGCAGAATCCTGCTGCAGCGCCTTTTGGAACGACCGCATCAACAGGTTGCTCTCGGTGCCGTTGTCGAAGATGACGCGAAGCCGCGCGTCGAGGGTGCCGTGCTCGTTGGCGAAAGGCTCCTCCATCGCCGCGACATAGGCTTTCTGCCCACCTAGGATGTAGAACCGCGCAGGCGCGATCTCGGACTTGCGCTCGAACCGCCGCGTCTCCCGCAAGCCCGCGCCAAGCTCGGTCTGCACCTGCTCGAACAGCGGCCTGAAGCGGTCGAAGTCCTCGCATTCCCGCCGGACGGCGATCTCCTCGGCGGCGCGCTTCTCGGCCGCCGAGCGGACATGCCGCAGTTCGGTGACGGCGTTCGGCACGGCGGCCTCCACGCCAAGCTGCGCCAGCAGCTCGTCGTCGTCGAGGTCATCGGGCACGCTGGCCGCTGCCGGCTGGCCACGTCCCAGCAGCCCCTGGTGGTCGAGCCCTTCCAGCAACGGACGATGCTCATCCAGCGCCCGCAGGCGGTCGAGGCGCACGGCGTACAGGCGCTCGAAGATGTCGCGGTCGTGCCCATGCTGCGGCGGACGCCCGTGTTGCCCGACGAAGCGCTGGATTTCCTCGAACCCGGCGATCACCCGCTCCTCGCGCGCCGTCCGGCCCTGCCCGCCCTTCGCCTCGGCCTCGACCCCGAGTTCGCCGAGCAGCGCGTCGTCCTCGTCCGTGAAATCAGCCACGGGCAGCGTCCGCCTTCATGCGCGCGAGGAAGGCCATGCCTTCGGCCATGCGCTTCTCCCAGGCGTCCGGCGACGTGAGGGACGGCAGCCGGCCGCGCTCCTGCTTGAACCGCAGCGCGCGCCTGGCAAGCTCGCGCGCCTCCTCGGGCGTCAGCTTGATGTTCCTGACCGCGATTACGGCCGCGACCTGTCGCAGGCTCTCCTCCGTCATCGCCTTGGCGAGGATGGCGTAGGCCTTGCCGAACGGGTTGATGCGGTCGATCAGATCGATGTCGAGTTCGCCCACGTGCATCGCGAACCGGCGGACGCCATCGACGAAGGCGGTGTTCGCGCCGCTTTCACCTGGCGGCCGGGCCTCCGGCTTGGCTTGCTGCACCAGGTTGAGGGCGGCCACGGCGCGCTGGCGGACGGCCTCCTGATCCGCCTCGTCCAGCTCCGGGTAGCGGTCCTTGATGATCCTGCCCATCCGGCCCACGGTCAGCTCCTCGGGCACTAGCTCTGGGTCGAGCAGCCCGCGTTCCATCGTGGGCTTGTCCTGGACGAACGTCGCGATGATCTCGTTCAGGTCCTGCTGGCAGATGCGCTGCGCGTCCGCGCTTTTCGGCGTGGCCAGGCCCTTGATCTCGATCTCGAACCGGCCCTGCTCCTCGCTGAAGCCGACGTTGCACCGCGCCGGGTCGTAGCCGCCCGCGCCGTAGTCGAGGCCCGGCGTCGGCCCGCTCCCCGGGTTCTTCGCCTTGAACTCGAACCGCGGCGCCAGCACCTGCTCCATCAGCAGGCTGGCCGCGATCGCCTTCAGCGTGTCGTTGACGGCCTCCGTCACCGCCGCGTCGGACGCGTCCGGCTCGGCGATCAGGTTGCTGAAGCGCGCCCGCGCCTTGCCCGGCGCGTCGCGGGTGGCGCGGCCGATGATCTGCACGATCTCCGTCAGGCTGGAGCGGTAGCCGACGGTCAGCGCATGCTCGCACCAGATCCAGTCGAAGCCCTCCTTGGCCATGCCAAGTGCGATGATGATGTCCACGTGGTCGCGGTTGTGCTTCTGCGCCGGGTCGCGCAGCGCCGCCGCGACCCGGTCGCGCCGGGCCGCGTCGTCGTCCACCAGGTCGGCGATGCGCAGCACCCGGCCGGCCGGCGTGCGCACCAGCTGGAAGCCGGTCGCCGGGTCGCTCCCCTCCCAGCTGCCGAGCGCCTCGATGATGTGCTCGACCTCCTTGACCTTCTGCCTGGTGCTCTCGCGCGAGTTGACGTTCGGGATGTGGACGATGGTCTTCTCCGCCGGGTCGAGCACCTTGAGGATGTCCTCGGCATACGACCCGGCGTAGAAGAAGTAGCCGATGTCGAGCTGCTTCAGGTGCTCGTAGCCGTTGAGCTGCTCGTAATAGGTGTAGGTGACGGCGACGAACTTCGCCTCGTCCTCCGGCGCTAGCACGGCCTCGGCGTCGCCGCGGAAGTAGGACCCCGTCATCGCCACCACATGCGCCTGGCCGCAGGCGATGAGGGCGCCGAGCTGCGCGCCGAGCCGGTTGTCGGGGTTGGCGGAGACGTGGTGGAACTCGTCGATGGCGATCAGCCGTCCGTCGAACGCCGCCACGCCGAAGCGGTCCACGGCGAAGCGGAAGGTGGCGTGGGTGCAGACCAGCACGGCGTCCGCGCTGTGCAGGAACGCCTCGACGGACCTCACCTTGCCGCCGTCCAGGCCGGGCGCGTCGCACAGGTTCCATTTCGGCGCGACGTGCCAGTCCGCCCAGAAGCCGCCGTCCGTCAGCGCCTCGTCGTGAAAGCTGGCGCCGATCGAGCGCTCGGGCACCACAATGATCGCCTGGCGCAGGCCCTGGTTGCGCAGCTTGTCCAGCGCGATGAACATCAATGCCCGGCTCTTGCCGGAGGCGGGCGGCGACTTGATGAGCAAGTACTGCTCACCGCGCCGCTCATAGGCGCGCTCCTGCATCGGGCGCATGCCGAGGGCGTTGGCCTTGGCCGAGCCGCCGGTGCGGGCGTAGTTGATGGAGATGGCGGGGACGGGCGTCGGCTGGTTCATTTGATCCTACCAACGGCATCGGGGACCGACCTCTCAGCCGTCATTGCGAGGAGCGCTTGCGACGTGGCGATCCAGGGCCACGCGACGAATATCCACCGTGTCGCCCTGGATTGCCACACCGCCAAGCGGCGGCTCGCAATGACAGGCATCAAGCTGGCGGGTCACTCTCTGATGCCGTTGCTGTAATACCAACGGCATCAGACGATGACCTGCCCTTCTCCTCCTCCCCTTGCGGGAGGAGGCCGGGAGGAGGGGTGGCCACATCAACCACCCGGCGCGTGGCCACCCCTCCCCCAGCCCCTCCCGCAAGGGGAGGGGAGTCAGAGACCGCTGCCGTTGGTATAAGTCCCTTGGGGGCACGTGCCTTGGTGCGGGCCTGGCCCGGCGCGGCCGTCTTGGCGTCGGTCATCCTGGTGTAGAGCTCGAACAGCTTTTCCAGCCGTTCGGTGTCGTTGCGGAAGCGGCGGCCGATGTAGATGCGCTCCAGCACCTCGTCGTTGTCCTCGTGCGCCTGGCGGAGGTCGGCGGGCATGGCGGCGGGGTCGTAGAGGTCGGCGATGGTGGCGGGGAAGTGCGCCTCGCGGGTGAGCAGGATGGTCTCGGCGCAGCGGGTGAGGTCGGCCTTGTTCTTGTCGGTGAGGGTGGGGACGGGGAAGGTGTTCCAGCCGAGGGTGTTGGAGTAGCGGTAGCGGGTTTCGAGCTTGCCGCATACGGTTGCGATCCAGACGAGGTGGAGGCGGGAGGCGATGAGCGCCATGTTCCAGAGGGGAGCGTCGTAGAGGGCGAAGGCTTGATCCTGAATGACCGCATTATTTTCCAATAAGCCAACCGGCAGATAGGGGCGACTTTCCGAACTGACCCGCGGTACAACCAAGACGTGACGTTCGGCAGTAAATTGGTCCCGAAAGCGATAGGGCGTTTCGGCCAGTTTCTGTGCCGCCTTATCTTGTAGCGCTGCCCGCCTTGAACGGGCAACGTCCGCTAGTTTGGCAGCGATAACTGGGATTGTCCCTGCTTCTTCTGCATCTTCTCGCATAATCCAGAGACAGGCGCGAGGTGAAGAGGTGATAAGCTCCTTCGATCCATAGAGTGGGCGGATGAACCGGATCGCTTGAGGCGTCTCGGCATGGATGCGGCGCGCTTCGTAAGCGGAAAATATTAGGGAACCGCCGTAATACGGGTGGTTACCAAATTGCATAGGAGCCAAGTCAGACAAGGGAGCGCCGTGGGCTCTTATCTGAGAATTCGGGCCTGGAACCAGATAGGCATTGATCGTCGAGACATCTTTAACAACAGCCTCTCCATTTGAGTTTGTGGAGTACAACTGACGGGTTTTGCCAGCGTGATCTGATAAGCCAACAATTACGACGGTGACGCCCGCATTGTGGCTGGCAAGGTTGTTCCATTTGAAACTGGTGTGAGCGAATGCAATTTCGTGGCCCGTTCCAAAGATGGTTGGCCATAGGATTGGAACGTGCTGTCCCTGGCAAACTGAGTTCGTCGTGACGAATGCGGTGGATGTTGTAGTTTTTGTGCCGTAAAGGGCTGCCTTCATCAGCCATCCGGCTACGTAATCAAGCGATTTCCAGTCCTTAATCCTATCAGCAAATATAGATGCAAGCTCCGATTTATGATTGTTACTATGCCATCTAGAACCCAGATAAGGCGGGTTCCCGCAAATATACGTCTCCCCACCCTCGTTCTCAAAATCGATCTGCGCTTGGTCCAGCGGCGTCGCGAACAAATCCTCCGCGTGGTGCCGCACCCCCGTCCCCGTCGGCGGGCACACGCTCAGCCAGTCCAGCCGCAGCGCATTGCCGCAGGTGATCCAGTTTTCCGCGTCCAGCGGCAGGAACTCCGCCAGCGCCTCCTGCTGCCCGCGGTACAGCACGTCGCACTGATACTCGGCGATGATCAGCGCCAGCCGGGCGATCTCGGCCGGGAAGTCCCGCAGCTCGATGCCGCGGAAGTTGGTCAGCGGGATGTCCGTCCGCCGCCCCGGCTCGGCCCGGCGGCGGTTGATCTCCGCCTCCAGCGCCCGCATCTCCTTGTAGGCGATGA
>CAXSFF010000176.1:0-6504 GCA_964236035.1 uncultured Acetobacteraceae bacterium | reverse complement strand
GCGCGATGGTGGCGAGCACAGTGGCAGGTAATGTGCGCACGGCGCGCGTCCCATTGTCAGCTAATCCGGGGTCTTGGCAGCTTTTGGTGAAAACGCCGTCGCAGCTGCCCGACTTGGCAGTTCGACCTATGGTTTTGCCCACACACCAGCATGGCTTCACCAAAAGCTGCCAAGACCTCTAATCCGAGCAGAAAACGGCGCTGCTTGCGAGCACGAGCCCCGATAATGGCAAGTACCCACACTCAGGATGCTACTAGGACGCCATGAGGTCCCTGACGTCTCGCCTTCTGGTGCTCTGGGCAATGTCGCTCATGGCATGTGTCGCCGTCGGGCTGCTTCTGCTGCAGCTCTATGAGCAGTCCACCCAGGCCCAGATCCAGAAGGCGGAGGCAATGGTGACCGGCTCCTGCAGCATGATCCGGGACCGCTACCAATTCTATGTTTCCGGCTGGGAAGGCGGCAGCGTCGACCAGGACACGCGTGCCGGCCTCACTGCCGTCGTGATCTTCGCTCTGCACAGCCAGCAGGGGATCGAGGGAGGGCTGTGGCAGGCCGACGACGGGTCCGTCGCCTATGCCTATCCGACTTACCAAGGCGCCGGCCCAAAGACGGATGTGCCAGAGGCTGAGCTGGCGCGCATTGCCGCCGTCAACCGCGCCGTGCGACAAGAGGAGCAGCCGGTGCTGCAGCGCGGGTCGGCCAGCGCCGAGACGCTCCTGCTCGCCGCTTGCCCCATTCCGGGCCCGCTCCCCGATCTGACCGCGTGGACGATGACCCGGGTCAGGGCCGTTGCCGGCCTGGCATCGCTGCAGTGGGGCCTTGGTGTTCTTCTCGCCCTGGTTGCTGGCATGTCGCTCTGGCTCACACGCCTGGTCGTCACCTGGACGCGGAGCCTGCGCGCCATCGAAACCACGCTGCGCGCCCACAGAGCCGGCCTGTTGCCCGAACTCAGGCTAACCGGGGAGCGGGAACTCGATCGCATCGTCCTCGCGCTCAATGAGACCGGCCAGCATCTGGCAGAGGCGCGAGAGCGATCCGAGCAGCTGGCACGGCAGGTCGCGATGTCCGAGCGCCTCGCGGCTCTGGGGCGGATCGCCGCCGGCGTGGCCCATGAGATCCGCAATCCGATCGCCGCGATGCGCATCAAGGCCGAGAATGCCAGGCGCGGCGACGACGAGCGGCGGCTGCGTGCGCTCGACGTCATCCTGGGGCAGATCGGGCGGCTCGACCACCTGGTCACGGATCTGCTCGACATGACGCAGCGTCGGCAGCCGCATCCGTGCGATGTCAGCCTGCCCGATGTACTGGAGGATATCGTCTCGCAGTATCGCGACCAGGCGGACGCCGCCGGTGTCGGGCTGCGCACCCAGGGCGTGCAGGGCCGGGCGCGCCTGGACCCGGATCTGCTGGGCCGCGCGCTCGGCAACCTGGTGCTGAACGCCGTGCAGCACACGCCGGCCGGTGGCGAGGTCGTCGTCACCGCGGCGGCGGACGGGCAGCGGCTGAGGCTGGTGGTGACCGATGGCGGGCCTGGTGTGGCACCCGAGTTGTGCGAGACGTTGTTCGAGCCTTTCGTGACCGGACGTGCCGCCGGCACTGGGCTCGGCCTGCCAATCGCGCGCGAGTGTGTCGCTGCCATGGGCGGCTATCTGACGCTGCTGGCTGCCTCGGAAGGTGGCGCACGCTTCCTCGTCGATCTGCCGCTGGAGGCGTGATGGCCAGGGTCCTGATCGTCGATGACGACGCGGTGCTGCGCGAAGGGCTGAGGGAGGCGGTCGGCGATCTCGGCCATGTCGTGATCGAGGCTGCGGATGGCCACGCCGCGCTCGACGCCCTGGCCGAGGGTGGCGTCGACGCGGTGCTGCTCGACCTGCGCATGCCTGGGCTCGACGGCATGGAAGTGCTGCGCCGGATGCGCGCGCGGCCCGTGCGACCGCCGGTGGCGATTCTGACCGCGGTGGCGACGGCCGAGAACACCATTGAGGCGATGCGGCTCGGCGCGGTGGACCACCTCACCAAGCCGATCGGGCGGGACGACCTCGCCGACGTGCTGGCGCGCATGCTGCAGCACGCGCCTGGCGCACCACCCGAGGCCAGACCCGCGGCCGAAGCCTTCATCGGTTCAAGCGCCGCGATGCGCACGGTGCAGAAGGCGATCGGCCTGCTCGCGGACGGCACCGCCTCGGTGCTGATCACCGGGGAGACGGGGACCGGCAAGGAGGTGGTCGCGCGCTCGATCCACCAGCATGGCCGCCGCGCCGCCCACCCGTTCGTGGCGATCAACTGCGCCGCCATCCCGGCCGAGCTGCTGGAGAGCCAGCTCTTCGGCCACGCGCGGGGCGCATTCACCGGCGCCGTCGCGGACCGCGTGGGTTCGTTCCGCGAGGCGGACCGCGGCACGCTGTTCCTCGACGAGATCGGCGACATGAACCTCGCCATGCAGGCCAAGCTTCTGCGCGTTCTGCAGGAGCGCACGGTCAGCCCGGTCGGCGGCAAGCCCGTGGCGATCGACGTGCGGATCGTCTCGGCGACACACCGCGATCTCGCGGAGGCGGTCCGCAACGGCAGCTTTCGCGAGGATTTGTTCTATCGTCTGGGGGTGGTTCCGGTGGCGCTTCCGCCACTGCGCGAGCGGTTGGCCGACCTTCTCCCGCTCGCGGAGCATTTCCTGGCCCTGGCCTCGCCGGAGGAGCGGGCAAAGCGCCTGTCGCCCGACGCGGCCGCCCTGCTTCTCGCCCACGCCTGGCCAGGCAACGTCCGCGAACTGCGCAACGCGATGGAGCGTGTTGCGGCCATGGTCAGGCAGCCGGTCATAGACGCGTCCGGGCTCGGCTTCCTTGCGCCGAACCAGGCGCCGCCCGGGACGGACTGGCTGGAAGGCGATCTGCCGGCGGCCGTGGCACGGCTGGAGGCGGAGATGATCCAGCGCGCCCTGAAGGCGTGCGGCGGCAACCGGACGGACGCAGCCCGCCGCCTCGGCATCAATCGGCAGCTGCTCTACGAGAAGCTCCGTCGCTATGGGCTGGCCACCTCATAAAGGTGTCCGGATTCCTGACGCACGTGTCAGAGTTCCTGACCGACGCCGCACAACCGACTAAAGAATAACGAGTAATTTCATACGTTTAACATTTGGCACGCCGGATGCTCTTAGGCCTGCAACCTCGCGACACAGGGATTACAGGAGAGAGTGCCACATGACTTTACGGAAAAGGTTGCTGCTGACGGCCGGTGCAGTCGGTCTTCTCGGCGGAGGGCTGGCCTACGCGCAGACAAGCTCTTCCTACGATGCCCAGCAGATGCCCGAGATGAAGGGAGTGGTCGCTCAATACGACCTGACCCCTCGCGGTGACGTCGACGGGCTGATCCTGCAGGACGGCACCGAGGTGCACCTGCCGCCACACCTCTCGACCGAGCTGGCCGCCCTGGTGCGGCCAGGCAGTGCGGTGACGATCCATGGCCTGCATGCCAGGGTTCTGCCGCTGGTGCAGGCGATGTCGATTACCGACGACGCCAGCGGCAAGACGGTGACCGACAATGGTCCGGGCGGTGGCCCGGGCGCGCGACCGCCGAGGCTGCACGGCCCGCCTGGTCCGCGTGACGAGGGCCAGCCGCTCGAAGCCCAGGGCACGGTCAAGATGCAGCTGCACGGGCCGCGCGGGGACTTCAACGGCGTGCTGCTGGATAACGGGGCGATGATCCACCTGCCGCCTCCCGAGGCTACGCGTCTCGCCACGGACCTCGCGGTCGGAAAGCCTGTCTCTGTCACTGGTTTCGGAGTGCAGAACTCGCTGGGTCAGTCCATCGAAGCCCGCCAGATCGGTGTCACCAAGGACAAGATGGCGCAGATCGCGGCGCCTCCGCCTCCTCCCGGCGGACCCCGCGGCCGTCCGCTCGCGCCCCCGCCTGGCGGTCCGGATGATGCAGCGCCTCAGCCAACCGGCGGCCCCGGCCTGCAGCCCCGCGGCCCCCTGGCGCCGCCGGACGGATCGCCGGCTGCTCCTCCCAACGCCAACCCCTGAAACCATCCAAAGAACCACGTCATGCATTGGCTTGATCCCGACTTCCTGCCGCTGATCTCCGGCACACACGTACGCTTCACGCCTGCATCCAGGTCGTAAGCCAGGGCGCACCGGGAAAACTTTACCTCGCCCGGTGCGTCATGCCGTTCCTGCAAAGATATGAGTTAAAACAGAGATCAAGCGTTGTACCTTTCCAAAAATCTACATGGAAGCGTTGAATGGCCATCCGGCACGATCTATCCGCAGACATTCTGACGTGGCTCCACATCGGTGACTTGCACGTTATTGTCGAGGATCGAGAAAACCTGCTGGCTTTTCAGGAAATTACCGACCAAGTCAGCTTGAACTTCAAGAACAAGCTCGACTTCGTGTACCTGCCCGGGGACGTTGCGGATCAGGGAACAGCGCCCCAATACGAGCTCGTGCGACAGGTGCTGGATCGCATGCGGCGACCGTTGCGGATCATCCCCGGCGACCACGATTTCGAGCCATGCAACCTGGACGCTTTCCATGGGACGCTGGGGGCAGGTCCGCTTCCGGCTGCGGAAATGATCTCGGGCCATCGCTGTCTGTTCCTCGACATCGTGTCCGCCGGGCGGGGTGGCCCGGACTTCCGCCTCGGCGAGAGCCAGTTCTCCTGGCTCGAAGCCGAGCTTGTGCATGCCGACGCATGCGACCAGCCGGTCGCGCTGTTCATGCACAGCTACCCCGCCGACCTGGGACCCGACGCGCCGCGGCTCCAGCAGCTGCTCGATCGCCATCCTGTCGCGATGATCGACATGGGACACACCCACTACAACGAGCTCGGCAACGACGGCCGAACGATCTATGCCGCGACCCGATCCACTGCGCAGGTCGAGGAAGGACCCGTGGGCTTTTCGGTCAGTGCCATCGACGCCGGCTCGGTGAGCTGGCGCTTCAAGCCGCTGGACAGCCCCTGGCCCTTCGTCCTGATCACGGCGCCCGCAGACCGGCGCCTGGCGACTGGTCTTTCCGGCGCGGTGCATGGAGCCACCATGATCCGGGCACGGGTGTGGGACGGTGCCGATGTCACCCGGGTCGTGTGCTCGGTCGACAACGATGCCCCGATCGCCATGCAGTTCCACGATGAGGTCTGGTCATGCCCCTGGGTTCCTCCGGGCCAGGGCGAACGTCGCATCACCGTGCGGGCGGAGACCGCGTCCGGCACCGTGGGCAAGGACAGCATCGTGGCTGTCGTTGGCAGCCCGGACGATGCGGCCCGGCTTGTGCGTCAGTCGCCTGGAAGCGATGCGACCACAATCGGTGCCTGGAAGGACCGGCACATCTTCGGCACCCAGCTCGGACCGAACCGCAACGGGCGCAAGTGGTGACCCCAAGCAACGGCCGCCCTGCCTCACCCGCTGCACCCCTCACAGAGACGACCCGACCTTGCACCAGAACCTGCTGATCTGAGCGATCGTCGCCGTGGCGACCGCCGCCGTCATCACGCGCCCCTTCAAGCTTCCGGAGGCAACCTGGGCAGTGACGGGCGCCGCGCTCCTGACGGTTTTGGGCTTGCTGCCCTGGCGCGACGCCCTTCGTGCCGTGGGCAAGGGCGTCGACGTCTACCTGTTCCTCACCGGCATGATGCTGCTTTCCGAGATCGCCCGGCGGGAGGGCCTGTTCGACTGGCTTGCCGCCTTGGCCGCCCGACGCGCGAACGGTTCGGCGCCGCGGCTGTTCCTGCTGATCTACGCTGTGGGCACCGTGGTCACCGCGTTCCTCTCCAACGACGCCGCGGCGGTCGTGCTGACACCCGCCGTGCTCGCCGCCACCAGGGCGGCCGACGTGAAGGACCCGCTGCCCTACCTGTTCGTCTGCGCCTTCATCGCCAACGCGGCGAGCTTCATCCTGCCGATCTCCAACCCGGCGAACCTGGTGCTCTACGCTAGCAGGACGCCACCGCTGCTGACCTGGCTGGCCCATTTCGCCCTGCCCTCGCTGCTCTCCGTCGTCGCCACCTACGCGGTGCTGCGCGTCACGCAACGCGCGTCGCTGACCCAGCCGATCTCCACCGACATCGAGCAGCCGGCGCTCTCGGGTGGCAGCCGTATTGCGGCGGCAGGCATCGGCCTGACCGCGGTCCTGCTCCTGGTCTCCTCTAGCCTCGACGTCCAGCTCGGGTTGCCGACAGCGATCGCAGGCGCCGTCACCACCTGCGCCGTGCTCGGCTTCAGGCGCGAGGCACCCTGGGGCGTGGTGCGCGGCGTCTCCTGGGCCGTGCTGCCGCTAATCGCAGGGCTGTTCGTGCTGGTGGAAGGCCTCGGCCACACAGGCGTGCTGAGGCAGCTCGCCGACGGGCTGCACGATGCAGCGAAGAACGGAGCACAGGCGACGGCATGGGGCGGCGGTGTCCTGATCGCCCTCGTCTCGAACCTGATGAACAACCTGCCGGCCGGGCTGATCGCCGCCGACACCATCGCCCAGGCCAAGCCGCCACCGGCGGTGACCGACGCCCTGCTGG
>CAXSFF010000175.1:0-6507 GCA_964236035.1 uncultured Acetobacteraceae bacterium | reverse complement strand
CGGGCTGGGCGCGCGCGACAGCCTGCGCCTGGAGGCCGGGCTGTGCCTGTACGGCCCCGACCTCGACGAGCTGACGACGCCGATCGAGGCCAACCTCGCCTGGACCGTGGCCAAGCGGCGGCGCGAGTCATGGGACTTTCCCGGCGCAGTGCCGATCCGCGACCAATTGGAGCATGGGCCGACCCGGCTGCGCATGGGCATCCGCCCCGACGGCCGCGCCCCCGCCCGCGCCGCGACCCCGCTCAGCGCTGCCGACGGCACGGCGGCCGGCAGCATCACCTCCGGCGGGTTCGGCCCCAGCTGCAACGGCCCGATCGCGATGGGCTACGTGCGCCGCGACCTGGCTCATGTGGGGCAGAAGCTGGATATGCTGGTGCGCGGCAAGCTGCTGCCGGCGGAGGTCGTGGACCTGCCGTTCGTGCCGCACCGCTATGTGGACCGCCCATGATCCGCTTCACCAAGGACCACGAGTGGGTCCGCCTCGACGGCGCCGCCGCCACCATCGGCATCACCGACCATGCGCAGCAGGCGCTCGGCGACCTGGTGTTCGTGGAGCTGCCGGAACCCGGGCGCGAGGTCGCCGCCGCCGAGGCCGTCGCCGTGGTCGAGAGCGTCAAGGCGGCGTCCGACGTGTATGCCCCATTGACCGGCCGCGTCACCGCCGTGAACCCGGCGCTCGCCGAGGACCCGGCCCTGGTCAACCGCGACCCGGCCGGCGAGGGCTGGTTCTTCAAGCTCGAACTCGCCGACCCGGCAGCGTTCGACGCCCTGCTCGACCAGGCCGCCTACGACGCCCTGATCGAGGCCGCCTGATGGACGCCGTCGCTGAACTCGCGGCGCTGGAGGACGGGTTCGCCGTCCGCCACATCGCACCCGGCGAGGCCGACATCGCCGCCATGCTGCACGCCGTCGGCGCCGCCAGCCTGGACGAGCTGGCGGCGCAGACCGTGCCCGGCGACATCCGCATCGCCCCGATGAAAGGGCTGCCGGACGCGATCGGCGAGGCGGCGGTCATCGCCGAGCTGCGCGGCCTGGCCGGGCAGAACCAGGCGCTGCGCTCGTTGATCGGGCAGGGCTACCACGGTACCCACGTCCCGCCGGTGATCCAGCGCAACGTGCTGGAGAACCCGGGCTGGTACACCGCCTACACCCCGTACCAGGCCGAACTGGCGCAGGGCCGGCTGGAGGCGCTGCTGAACTTCCAGACCATGGTGTGCGACCTCACGGGGATGCCGATCGCCAACGCGTCGCTGCTGGACGAGGCAACCGCCTGCGCCGAGGCGATGGCGATGGCGCACGGCCTGTCGCGGTCGAAGTCGGACGTGGTCGCCGTCTGCGCCGACCTGCACCCGCAGACCCGCGCCGTGTTGGCGACCCGCGCCGCCCCGCTTGGCTGGACGCTGCTGGAGTTCGCGCCCGGCGACGTGGCCGCCATCGCCGCCGCCTCGCCGTTCGCCGTGATGCTGCAATACCCGGGCACGACGGGCGCGCTGCGCGACCTGCACACGGAGATCACGGCGGCGCACGAGGTCGACGCGCTGGCGATCGTCGCCGCCGACCTGTTGAGCCTGGTGCTGCTGACGCCGCCGGGCACAATGGGGGCCGATGTGGTGGTCGGCTCGTCGCAGCGCTTCGGTGTGCCGATGGGCTTCGGCGGCCCGCACGCGGCGTTCTTTGCCACCCGCGACGCGTTCAAGCGGGCGATGCCGGGCCGCCTGGTGGGCGTGAGCCAGGACGCGGCCGGGCAGCCGGCGATGCGCCTCGCGCTGCAGACCCGCGAGCAGCATATCCGCCGGGAGAAGGCGACCAGCAACATCTGCACCGCGCAGGTGCTGCTTGCCGTCATGGCTGGGATGTTCGCGGTCTGGCACGGGCCGCATGGCCTGGCGCGGATCGCCCGCCGGATCAATTTGCAGGCCCGCGCGCTGGCTGATGTCGCGGTCCGGGCGGGGCTGACGCTGCGCCATGCGGCATATTTCGACACCCTGGCGCTGGAGGTGCCGGACGCGGATGCGTTGATGGCGCGCGCGGTGGCGGCCGGGTTCAACCTGCGACGGCTGGACGCGACGGGCGTGGCGCTGGCGCTGGACGAGACCGTCACCGCGGTCGAACTGACGGAGCTGGCAGCGGTGCTAGGCGCGGAGCTGGCGTCGGCGCCTGGCTCGATCCCCGCCGCGCTGGTGCGCAACGACCCCATCCTGCAGGCCGCCGTGTTCAACAGCCACCGCTCCGAGCATGAGATGCTGCGCTACCTGAAGCGGCTTGAGGACCGCGACGTGGCGCTGAACCGCAGCATGATCCCGCTGGGCTCCTGCACCATGAAGCTGAACGCGACCGCCGAGATGGTGCCCGTGACGCTGCCCGGTTTCGCCGACATCCATCCGTTCGCGCCGGCGGAGCAGACGCGAGGCTACGCCGTCCTGATCGAGCGCCTGTGCGGCTGGCTGGCGACGGCGACGGGGTTCGCCGCCGTGTCGTTGCAGCCGAACGCCGGGTCTCAGGGCGAGTATGCCGGGTTGCTGGCGATCCGCGCCTACCATGCGGCGAACGGGCAGGGCGGGCGCGACGTGTGCCTGATCCCCGGCAGCGCGCACGGCACCAACCCGGCCAGCGCCGTCATGGCCGGGCTTCGCGTGGTGGTGGTCGGCTGCGACCGCGACGGCAACATCGACCTGGACGACCTGCGCGCCAAGGCGGCCCAGCACGCCGACCGCCTGGCCGCGCTGATGGTGACCTACCCCAGCACCCACGGCGTGTTCGAGGCCGGCATCCGCGCCATCTGCGAGACGGTGCACGGCCATGGTGGCCAAGTGTACATGGACGGCGCCAACATGAACGCGCAGCTCGGCCTGACCAGCCCGGCGGCGATCGGCGCCGACGTGTGCCACCTCAACCTGCACAAGACGTTCTGCATCCCGCATGGTGGCGGCGGACCCGGCGTCGGCCCGATCGGCGTCGCCGCGCACCTGGCGCCGCATCTGCCCAACCATCCGGCGCGGGCGGATGCCGGCCCCGCCACGGGGTTCGGCCCCGTCAGCGCGGCGCCGTTCGGCAGCGCGTCGATCCTGCCGATCAGTTACGCCTACATCCGGATGATGGGCGCGGCCGGGCTGCTGCGCGCGTCGCAGGTGGCCATCCTGAACGCCAACTATGTCGCGATGCGGCTGCGAGCGGCGTATCCGCTGCTGTATGCCGGGCAGAACGGCCGCGTGGCGCATGAGTGCATCATCGACTGCCGCGGCTTCCAGGCGGAGGCCGGCGTGATGGTGGAGGACATCGCCAAGCGGCTGCAGGATTTCGGCTTCCATGCGCCGACCATGTCGTGGCCGGTCGCCGGCACGCTGATGATCGAGCCGACGGAGAGCGAGCCGAAACCCGAGCTGGATCGTTTCTGCGACGCGATGCTGGCGATCCGCGCCGAGATCGCGGCGGTGGGCGAGGGCCGCCTGGACCGCGCCGACAACCCGCTGAAGAACGCGCCGCACACCGCCGCGGAGCTGATCGCCGAGACGTGGGCGCACCCATATTCACGGGAGCAGGCGGCGTTCCCATTGCCGTGGGTGCGGGCGGCGAAATACTGGCCGCCGGTGAAGCGGGTCGACAACGTGTACGGCGACCGCAACCTGGTTTGCACGTGCCCGCCGCTGGAGGCGTATGCGGTGGCGGCGGAGTAGGCTTGTCACAGCGGTGCTGGGTGATGATCCGACTCAACAGCCGTCATTGCGAGGAGCGCTTGCGACGCGGCAATCCAGGGCCGCGCGACACACATTCGCCGCGTTGCCCTGGATTGCCGCACCGCCAAGCGGCGGCTTGCAATGACGAGTATCGAACCCAGGGTTATCGTTCAGCGCCATTGATACAACACCAGCGGCATCGAACGATGACTGCTGCACTGCTCCTCCTCCCCTTGCGGAAGGGGCTGGGGGGAGGGGTGGCCACACCAGCCGCCATGCGCGTCGCCACCCCTACCCCAGCCCTCCCGCAAGGGGAGGAGAGAAGATCGAGGTCGTTGCCGTTGGTGTGAAAAGGCATCAAACTCGTTCCGCCCTACGCCGACAGCTCCTGGATCTCCGCCAGCAGGAAGTCGCGGAACACCGCCACCCGCTTCGAATTGCGCAGCTCCTCCGGGTACACGAAATACACGTCCACCTTCGGCGATTTCAGGTCCGGCAGCACGGGCACCAGGCTGTCGATCTCCGCCCGCATCCAGCCCGGCAGCACGCCGATGCCGACGCCCGCCTGCAACGCCAGCGCCATCGCGTGCAGGCTGTTGACCTCCAGCACCGCCCGCCGCGGCTGCCCGCGCCGCCCGGCCTCCGCCAGCCAGTCGATGTCCGGCACCGGCGGGCGGTAGCTGCCGAACAGGATCAGCGCGTGGTCGTCCAGCTCCTCCGGCCGGGTCGGGGCGCCGTGCGCATCCAGGTAGCCCTGGGAGGCGACGACGTGCCAGTTGATCGCCATCAGGTGGCGCTGCACCAGGTCGGGCTGTCGCGGCGCGTGCATACGGATGGCGACATCTGCCTCCCGCATGGCAAGGTCGAGGTCGGCGTCGTCGAGCAGCAGCGTCATCGACACGTCGGGGTAGGCGGCCAGGAAGCCCTGCACCCGCGCCGCCAGCCAGTGCGAGCCGAACCCCACCGTCGTGGTCACCTTGAGCCGGCCCGTCGGGCGCTCCTTGCTCTCGGTCAGCAGCGCCTCCGTCATCGCCAGCTTGGCGAACACCTCGCGCACGGTGCGGTTCAGGCTCTCGCCCTGCTCGGTGAGGATCAGCCCGCGCGCGTGGCGATGGAACAGCGAGACCTGCAGGTTCTCCTCCAGGGCCGAGATCTGTCGGCTGACGGCGGACTGGCTGAGGTTCAGGGTGTCGCCGGCATGGGTGAAGCTGCCCGCCTCGGCGACCGCATGGAATACCCGCAGCTTGTCCCAGTCCATTCTGCCCCCGGCTCGGCCCTTGAGGATTCAGAGTAACGATTCTGCGGGGGCTGTCGCCTGCGAATTCAGTCCCAGGCGCCGATCATCTGCTCGGTCTTGGCCTCGCGGGCGCGCAGCGCCGGGTCGGGCGCGTGCTCGGCGAGGTACTTCTCGGCCTCCAGCGCCGCCATGCAGCCCATGCCCGCCGCCGTCACCGCCTGCCGGTACTTCGGGTCGGCCACGTCGCCGGCGGCGAACACGCCGGGGACCGTGGTCGCCGTCGACCAGGGTGCGATATGGATGTAGCCGGCGTCGTCGAGGTGCAACTGGTCGCGGAACAGCGCCGTCGCCGGGTCATGGCCGATGGCGACGAACACGCCTTCCACGGGGATGTCGCGCAGCTCGCCGGCGCTGTTGCGCACGCGCACCGCCTGCACCGCCTTGGGTTGCTCGCTGCCGAGGATCTCCTCGACCCGGCTGTCCCACACCACCTCGACCTTGGGATGCGCAAACAGCCGATCCTGCAGGATGCGCTCGGCGCGGAAGCTGCCGCGGCGGTGGATCACCGTCACCTTGGCGGCGTGGTTGGTGAGGAACAGCGCCTCCTCGACCGCCGTGTTGCCGCCGCCGATCACGGCGACCGCGCGGTTGCGGAAGAAGAACCCGTCGCAGGTGGCGCAGGCCGACACCCCGGCGCCGGCGAAGTGCTTCTCCGACGGCAGGCCGAGCCAGCGCGCCTGCGCCCCCGTGGCGACCACCAGCGTGTCGGCGGTGAACACGTCGCCCGAGTCGGCGATGGCGCGGAACGGCTTGGCGTGGAGGTCGACGGCGGTGATGATGTCGTTCACCAGCCGGGTGCCGACGTGGCTCGCCTGCGCCGCCATCTGGTCCATCAGCCACGGTCCCTGCACGCTCTCGGCGAACCCCGGGTAGTTCTCCACGTCGCTGGTGATGGTGAGCTGGCCGCCGGGCTGCAGCCCCTGCACCAAGATGGGGTGCAGGCTGGCGCGGGCGGCGTAGATCGCGGCCGTGTAGCCGGCGGGGCCAGCGCCGATGATCAGCACGCGGCAATGGGTGGCGTTCGGCATGGCTGGCTCGCTTGCTGGTGACGGGGTTCCGATATCGTGGCTAGGCGGCCTGGGCGCAAGCGAGGCCATTTTGCCGGGTGGCGCGGGCAATAATCTTTCGCATCGCCCGGCTTTCCCCTAATAGCGGGCCTCAGAAGCCGCATGAAGTTGATCGTGGACGAACCATTGGACCTGGACGGGATCGACCGTCGGATTCTCGCCGAACTGCAAGACGACGGCCGCATGACCAATGTGGAACTGGCCCGCCGCGCCGAGCTGTCCGCCCCGCCGTGCCTGCGCCGGGTGCGCCGCCTGGAGGAGAGCGGGGTGATCCGCGGCTACCACGCCGACACCGACCCGGCGAAGCTCGGCTGGCAGATCGAGTTCTTCGCCATCGTCGGGCTGGAAAGCCAGAAGGAAACCGTGCTGTCCGCGTTCGAGCGCCTGGTCGCCGAGTGGCCGGAGGTGCGCGCCTGCCACATGATCCGCGGCGGCGGCGACTTCCTGCTGCGGCTGGTGGCGCGCGACA
>CAXSFF010000174.1:0-6511 GCA_964236035.1 uncultured Acetobacteraceae bacterium | reverse complement strand
CGCCCGCAGCTCGGCCATCAGCCGCGCCGGGACGGCGGACGCGTAGGCCGCAGGCGTCGGCATCACCGTGCGCTTCCCGCCACGTCTCCCGCCATGTCGCCTGGAGCATCGCCCGCGGCGGCGCGGTCCAGGGCGTCGCGCAGCATGGCGAGCTGCTGCGAGAGCCCGGCGCGCACGCTGCCGGCGCCGGTCTCGATCACGCAGTCATCCGCCTCCAGGGCGCGGTCCTCGACGACCAGCAGGTCCTCCGCAAGCCCCGACAGCCGCGCCCGCACCGCCGCCGCGCAGGCCGGCGCCACCCGCACCACGATGCCGTGGCGCCCGCGCAGGTCCTCGACCGCGCGGCGGGCGGCGCGGGCTACCGCCTCGGCCAGGTCGAGCCCGCCCACCACGCGCGCGACCGCCTCGGCGACCACCACCGCGATCTGGCCCGGCAGACGGGCGATCTCCCCCTGCGCGCGGGATGCGGTCTGCGCCAGCAGGCGGGCGGCGGCGCGGCGTCCTTCCTGCTCGGCGTCCTCGCGCGCGACCCGGCACTCGCTCGCGAGCGCCGCCGCTGCGGCCTCATGCTGCGCCCGGGCGGCCGTGCGCATGGCCGCGACCGTCGCCGCGGCGTCGCGGTACAGCCCTGCCTCCTCGGCGCTCAGCACCCGGCCCAGCGGCCGGATCTCGCGCGTTGCCTGCGTCACGGCTGCACAGCGCGCACAATCCCGACCGCCCGCGCCCGCAGTGACGGGTCGCCCGCGAGCCGGTTCGGCCGCCCATCCGCACCCACGTCCGGTGCCGTCCACCTGAGCCGCATCCGCCCCGACGCCCAGACGGGCAAGGAGTCGATCCAGGTCGACAGGCACGCCGCCCCGTCATGCCGGATCGCGGATTCGAGTTCATCCGCCGGCATTGCGCCACCCGCAGCCGGCGCCAGCGCCGCACAGCGCAGCGCAGCGTCGCGCGCGTCCTCGCCCAGCGCGGCCACGAACGTCTCGATATCCTGCGCCAGCACCAGTGCGCGCACCCGCGGCGCATGCCACACCGTGCCAGCCAGGATGGCGACGCGGTCCAGCGTGCGCGGCGACGCCAGCACCAGGCGGCGGTCCGCCTCCGCCAGAGTGTCCGGCTCGCCCCGGCCAAGCCTGGCGGCCAGCAGTGCCGAGGTCCGCCCGGACAGGCGCGGCGAGCGGAGCAGGCGGCGCGCGGTGCCGGCCTGCAGCCCGGCGGCGATCAGCGGCGCCGCGGCCTCCGGCAGCGCCCAGCGCGCGATCTCGTCGCAATACGCCGCCATGGAGAGGTCCGCCGCGTCGGACGGCTCCAAGGCCGCGCTCATCGCACGATCAGGCTGGAGCCGATCCGCACCGGCCTGCCGCGCAGACGCCACAACAGCCAGCCTGCGAGTCCCGCCAGCAGCAGGATCGCGGCACCGGCCGCCGCGAGCACCGCCTGCAGCACGCGCGCGCCGCCGCGCTCCACCCACAGCCCGGCGACGTCCTGCATCTCGGGCCCGGATGGAGCGGCGTCGGCGGCCTGGAGCCCAGGCACCAGCACCACGGAGACCTTGTCGTAGGACAGACCGGCGACGCCGTTGGCCACCAGCATCTTGATCTGCGGCACCAGGTCCGCGACCGCGGCGCCCGGCATGTCGCGGATGAACACGGACGCCGAGGAGGGCGGCACGTCGCGGCGCAGCGGGTCGTTGTCGGGCAGCACGATGTGCACCCGCGCCGACAGCACGCCGTCGATCTCGGAGACCGTGCGCGACAGCTCCTCGCCGAGCGCATAGACCATGCGGGCGCGCTCCTCGGTCGGCGAGGACACCAGGCCGCCGCCCTTGAACACGTCGACGATGGAGTCGTAGTGCTGGTGCGGCAGCCCATGGGTGCGCAGCACGTCCACCGCGTCAGCGAAGCGGCTCTGCTCCACGCTGACGACCAGCGTGCGGTCCTTGGGATCGACCTCGCGCGCGGCGGGGATGCCGCTGCGCAGCAGCAGGGCGACCTCCTCGTTGGCGTCGCGCTCCGACAGGCCGGCGTTGAGCTGCGTCTTGCAGCCGACCAGGACCAGGGCCGCGAGCAGCACCGCCGCGGGACGCAGGCGGCGGGTCATTGCGCCTTGATCAGCGTGTTGACCGAGCTGGTGAAGGTCGTCGCCGCCCGCGTGACCATCTCGGTCTGCATCGCGAAATCGTACGTCTCCAGCAGGACGCCGAGCATCTGCTGTCGATCGGCGGTCTCGGTAACGGCGGGGCCGGTCGCGGCCGTGGACGCGACGGGCGCGGCGGGTCCCGCCGCAGGGGCCACTCCGGCGTGCAGCGCGTCGGACACGCTCCTGATGTGATTCGCCCTGACCTGGAACCCGTCCAGCGAGGCCAGGATGCTGCGGCCCATCGCGCCCGGATCGGCGAACAGCGCGGCGCCCGGCGCACCCGCCTGGAAGGCGCTGGACTGCAGCGGCCCGACCGCGGGCGGCTCCGTCACTGGCGGGGCTGGGGCAATCGGCGGCATCGGTGTCATGGGTCTGGTCTCCGGCGCTGGCGCGGCGTGGTAGAGGCCCGGCCGGCCGGCGCCCGGGGGCGCGGCCGACCGGCAGAGTGTCAGGAGTTGAAGCCGGAGTTCGACATCACTTGCGCCATGACGCTGTTCATCATCGTCTGCATGAAGCCGGACGAGAAGTTCTGGATCGCCTGCTGCAGCTCCGTCATCGACCCGGTGTCGCTGCTGGGCTGGGACGCGGTGCTGGCGAGCTGGTCGAGGTTGACCTCCCCGCTGCCGGTGTTGACGATCTGCTGGCCCATGCTGCCGTTGGCGTTCTGGGCGTAGAGCTGGTCGTCGTCGCCTTCCGTCAGGTCGATCTCGTTCGGCTCGTCGAAGCTCTGCTGCGTGGACTGCGCCTGGCCGTTCATCACGCCTGAGGTGTGCAGGCCGCCGTCGTGCAGGCCGCTCATGGTCACGGCCTGGTCGCCCTTGGTCACCGCGACCTGGTTGATGTAGGAATGCCCGCCGGCATCCTTCGCGGTGGGCTGGATCTGCACCATGGTGCCGTCGTCGAGCTTCAGCGACAGGCCGTCGTTCTGGAACTCCGCGGTGTCCTTGCCGCCGACGCTGATGTGCGGGTCGCCCCACACCACCGTGTCCTTGCCGGTCTCCTTGTCGTGGATGGTGAGCTGGCCGGCCTGGCTGGTGCTCGCGGTGATCAGGTAGCGGCCGGTGTCCACCGTGTTGGCAGAGGAGTCCGCTGTCAGCGACGGGTCGCTGCCGGTGGTGTCAGTCAGCGCGGCGATCGGCGCGCCGGTCATGACGTTCGAGCTTGCGGCGGGGCTGCCGCCCACCTGAACCGCAGCACCAAGCTGGAGCGGCTGCGAGGCGCCGGCAGGCGTGAGCTGCTTCACCGCGTCGGCAATGAGCGCGGCGCGGAGCTGCGGATCGGCGGTGTCGCGCGCCGAGTACAGGTCCTGCAGCGCGGTAGCCTGATTTTCCTGCGGCGCCTGCTGGTGGTAGCCCGCCTGTAGCCCGACCAGGGAATTAAGGGTCGCGCTGTCCAGGCCCTGGTAGCTGCCGAGGAACGGCGTGGTGCCCGCCTGGGCGCTGATGGTCATGTCGTTCATGTCATGCCTCTGTTCGGGACGTCGGTCCCGGGGTGGTGCGCCAGCGGCGCTCAGATCATCGAGGCGATCGAGGCGAACGAGCCGAGATTGCCCATGATGCCGCTGCCGCCCTGCTGCTGACCGCCCTCGGCGTCATTCACCGTGTTGGCGATGTCGCCCACGATGCTCGCCCAGGCCATCACGTCGGTGCCGCCGCTGCCGACGATCTCCGCCACGTCCGCGACATCCTTCACGGCGTCGCCTATCATGCTGAAGAGACTCATCCATCCGTTCCTGTGCCGGGGTGGTCCGTCCACGGGGCGGCGTGGATCGGCAATCGTCGCACGGCTGACGGCCCGGAAGGGGCGCTCGATCCGTCAGGCGTCCGAGGCGTGGCCGTGGCGGCGCTCATGCCGGCATCACAGCGAAGGACTCGCGGCCGAGCCGCGGAAGATGCGCACGGCGCCCGAGGGAACGCTCTTGCGCGGCAGCGCGGCCAGGGTCTGCTCGACCAGCGCCAGATAGCGCGGCGGGCCTTCCGCCAGACCGAGCCCAGCGTCATCAGCGACGCGGATCGGCCAGCGCGGGTCGGCGATCCCGAGCTGGTCCAGCGTGCGCGAGAGCTGGCCTGCGTCGATCGTGCCCAGCACCAGAAGCTTGGACGCTGACTCGTTGTAGGCGGACGCGTACAACGTCTCGCCGTCGAAATACCACTCGAAGCCGAACATCCCTGCCAAATGATCGAGGAACGCGGCCGCCGGCACCGCCGGCAGCCTGCCGTGCACGCGGCCGTGCACTGCGGGGCTGATGTTCACCCGAAAGCCGGCCTGGCTGCCCAGCTCGCCCAGCACCTCGCCCAACTCCTGGTCCACCACGCTGAGCGCCACGATCCGCTCCGGATGCGGCAGCGGCGTGGCCATGGCTGGCGAGCCTACCACAAGAAATGCTGCAACAGCGAACAGCGACGTCACACAAACGAGTCGCATCATAGGAGGTCTCTTTCGCCCGTGATCCGGCAGAACTCACAAAACCCAGCTACAGCTGGGCGACAGGACCAATCAGGTCTTGGCCGGCATTGCAAGGTACGCCGAGCTACCAGAAGGCTCAGCACCTTTCCACAACCTATGCGGGAAAATCATGGTATTTTAAAAAAATCATCCGCGCAACGGAACCTGGCAGAAACACGGTTGACACGAGCGATATCCTGTTGTGAAACCCGAAGCCGACGATCTGCCGCGGCGATCGTCAACGCGGCCAGGGCAGAATGCCAAAGCTTTTCCGGCTTGATGATCCGCTGTCGATCCATGTAGCCTGTCGATACTTTGTATCGGGCAGCCTGCACTTCTGACCTGTTCCTCCCTGAGGCTGATTCTTCTTCTGTGCCTGACTGAAATTCTTGCAGTATGCGCCGCATCCCGTGGCGTCCCGGCCAGCGTGCCGGTCCTGATGAGCCTCGCGCTACGACGCGCGATTCTCATACGATTGTAATCGTTACTGCCTCATCTGCCGAAAAAGATCTTCGGCACCACAGCGCCAACAATGGCAACAGGAGCGAACTATGGCTATTGAGCCAACAACCAACCTCGCCGACGCAACCAGTCAGAGCGGTGTGTCAACCAGCAACACGGATGCTTTGAAGCAGATGACCGACACCTACACCCAGGCGCAGGCCTTCGAGCAGCAGGTGACCCTGATCAAGCTCGCTGGTGATTCGGCGCTCGAAGCCGTCAAGCAGCGTCCGCAGGTCTGACGCCAGGTTAAGGGCCAGCGCTCGGCCTGGGGTTCCGGAGGAGCGGCCGGAACCCTACTGCGCTTCCTGTCCGTTCGCCATCGCACCCGCTCGCGCCGCGCTCGCCCCCGACGCGCCCGCCTCGAAGAGCGGCGCGGGGCGTTCGTACTCCCATCCGGAGACCATCGCATGACGACGGCCCGATGACCGCCGCGCGGTATGCCCCGCGCCAGTGGGCGCTCGAGATCGCCACCGGCCCGAACGCCGGCGCGGTGGTCCCCCTGGTGCCCGGCCGCTACCGATTCGGCCAGCATCGCGACAACGACATCGTCCTCGCCGACTCCGGCGTCGCCCCGCGCCACGGCGTGTTGGAGATCGCCGCAGGCTCGGCGCTTTTCGAGAGCCTCGCGCCCGGCGTGCGGGTACGCAACCGATCCCTCGCCGAGGGCGCGCGCCGGCCGTTGCGCGACGGCGCCGAGATCATGCTGGGCGACACCTGCCTGCGCCTGCGCGGACCGGCGGGGCGTCGCCTCGGGCGGATGCACCTGCCGGCGCTTTCGGTCGGGCTGGCTGCGGTTGGCGCCGCCGCGCTGGCCATAGCACCGGTCCGCCCCGTCACGCCGCAGGCCCTCGCTTCGGCGGGTCCTGAGGCAGCCGGCGCCGCAGCCCTGTCCCGCAGCGCCGTGGCGCACACTGCCGTGCGGCCGGCGCCGGCGCCGACTTCCGCCACGGATGCGGGCCGGTCTCTGCGGGCGCACCTCGCCGAGTCAGGCCTCGGCGACGCCGTCCAGGTCACGGCCGCCGACGGCGCCGTGCTGGCGACCGGCGCGCTGCTCCCGGGCGACCGCGACCGCTGGCTCGCCGCGCAGATGTGGTTCGACGGCGAGCACCACGGCCGCGTCACGCTCGTCGACAAGGTTGGCGTCGCCCGCGCCGACGACCTGCCGCGCCTCGACATCGGCGCGGTGTCGGCAGGCGCCGTGCCGTTCGTGATCACCGGCTCGGGCGAGCGCTACACCGAAGGGTCCGTGCTGGTGAACGGCTGGACGATCGCGCGCATCGGCATCGACCGCGTCACCCTGTGCCGCGGCGCGCGCACCGTGGACATCACGCTCTAGCCATGGCCGGCAACTCGATCGACCGCGCGGCCGACCCTGGCGGACCCCGCGCCTCGGAACCGGCTGAGCCGCCCCCGCGCCTGCGCGCCG
>CAXSFF010000173.1:0-6516 GCA_964236035.1 uncultured Acetobacteraceae bacterium | reverse complement strand
GGATCTACCCGAGCCACGCCACCCTGGCGGCCAGGGCGGCGTGCGCCGTGCGCACCGTGCAGGAGGCGCTGCGGCAGGGCAGGGCGCTCGGCCTGGTCTCCTGGTGCTCGGGCGCCTCCCGCCGCACCAGCAACCGCTACGCGCTCACCCTGCCCAGGACAGCGGCCCAGGTCGGCGCGCGCCTGTCGCGGGTCGCCTCCCGGATCGCCGGACGCGCCGCGGCCGTGGCGCGCGCGCTAGTCGGCAGACGGCGCCAGGAAGGGGAACAGGGGAACAATCCAGCAGCGACAGGGCAGAGCTGGCGCAGCTGGCCGGCGCCGCAGGCCCCGCTGCGCACCGTGGCCGAGCAGCTGGAGATCCTGGCAGGGTTCAGGAAGGAAGAGGGCTTACGGGAAAGGAAGAAAGCAACAGCAACGTGCGTTCCGACATGATCCCGGACCGCTGCGTCCCGCAGCAGAGCACGTCCTATGCCAGGGCTGGCCGTGCGCGTCAGTTGCGCGACGTAAGCCGGTCCCACAGCCAGGAGATCACCAAGGCCGACACGACGAAGATCAGCAAGCCGAGGATCACGTCGGCAAGGAATGCAAGCAAGGAGACCTCCGAGGGCTCTGGGGTCAGTGGCAGGGTGCGCAGCGCCATGGATAGAAGCCACACGGCGTCATCAAGCTCGAGCATGCCCGAACCTGGCGCCGGGGCCAGTTATACCGGCAAGGAGGACGCAAAGGCAGGAGCAGGACAGCCGCTCCGTGGGGGGTTCAATCTTGCGTCTCGGCCTCGGCCTTTGGCCCGTGGCAGGTGACGACGCGGTAGCAGCCGTCCCGCAGGATAGCTGCTGACACGATGCCGGTCACCGACGAGCCGCCGTCGAGCCCGAGGCGCCAGCCGTCATGGAAGTGCTCGCCCGGCGGCGCCTTGCTGCCGTCGTGGCGCGTCGTCCAGTGTTCGGGCGTGTGGCCGTGCACCACGAACAGGCCGTCCCCGAACGGGCCCCGGTGGCCCAGGAACGGCGCGCGGATTCACAGGGGATGGTCGTCGTCGATCCCCAGCGGGTCGGACGTCTCGATCCACGTTTCCGACTCCGCCGCCTGCGGCTGCACGCCCGCGTGCACCATGAGCACGTTGCCCACCCTGCGGTGCAGGACCGGCGCTGCATCGCCCTCGCCCAGCATGGCCCCGTCCTGGGTCAGGATCGTCCAGGCCCTCTCCCCCAGCACCGCCCGCAGACGAGCCCGCACCGTGGGCGGGCCGAACCGCCCGCGGCCCACCTGCGGCACGCACAGGTCGTACAGCCACAGCCCGCCGTGGCGCAGCAGGATGTCGCTGTGGTGCGAGCGGGTGTCCAGCACGGTGCCGAGCAGCATCTGCTCGTGGTTGCCGGGCAGCAGGGTGGCGTCGAGGCTGCGCAGGCGCCAGGCCTCGATGGCGTCGCCGGCAGCCCGAATCGCGCCCACGCTGTCAGGGCCGCGGTCCGCCAAGTCGCCGAGCAAGGTCAGATGCGCGTCGAGAGCCATGGCACGCGCCGCCTCCAGCACGGCCTTGAGCTGTTCGCGGCAGCCGTGCACGTCGCCCACCACGATCTCGCAGTGCCCCGGGAGCATGCGCAGCGGCGCCTCGATCCAGTCCTCGACGATCGTCGACATCGCGACTCCTTGTCGGACTTGTCCCGCAGTCAGGGACCGAACCCGACACTGCCGTCCGACATGACACGCTGAGAACCGGGTCGTGCGCCCAGGCCATGGTGATGTCGAGGATCTCTTACCCATGGTCCGGAACCGGTGCCACGGTGGTCAGCTGTTCACACTCTCGTCGTCGGACTCCATGAGTCGTGCCGCAGCAATCCCCAGAGCACGTGCCAGGCGCAGAAGCACCAGGAAGGTCGGATTGCGGATGCCCCGCTCGATCCCGCTGACGTAGGTGCGGTCAAGCCCGACCTGGTCCGCGAGGTCTTCCTGGCTGACTCCCAGGACAATGCGCTGGCGATGGACGATGCGGCCGAGGGCGACACGCGGGTCCTCGCCGCCTCCGATGTCGATCGGCGCCGGCATCGCCCGGCGCGGCTTGCGCGGCGCCTGCGCCCGAGGCGGGCGGGCACCTGCGGCGAGGGACGTCGATCCGCTGCTCCGGCCTGTCGTCTTCATGCGCCGAGCAAGGCGGTGCCTGGCGTTGCAATCCACAGACTACGCACCTATGGTTTTTAATCATCAGCCTGCATGGTTGTGGCCGTGGCGCCTCGGAACCGCCAACGGCTAGCCCGGACCATGAGGCGCGTGCGCACACCCACCATCGGACACCACGAGACGGATCGGAATGCCCAGACATCCTCCCAGCGAAGCCACCCTGAAAGCCAGGATCGCCACTCAGCTGGCACGGCTGGCCAGGCTGATGCCTGACGACGGGCGGGTCACGACCAACCCACGCCTCTCGTCCTGGCCCGGCTGGATGGACAGGCTCGTCGACGATCTCGTGCGGCTGAGCGCCCATGACCCTCTGGAAGCCCTGCGCGGCCTGAGGTCGCTCGATGGCAGGGTGGGCACGGCCCGTAGCTACGAGGAAGGCACCGCGGCGGAGGTCGAGGCGATCCTTGATCGCCAGGACCAGACCTGCGGCCGCTACCGCGACTTCTGCCTCGCCCTAGTCCATGCGGATCCGGACACCCTGGTCGAGCGTGTGTTCGTCCTGGCGACCGAGCCAGGCCTGCTCGGCTGCGACGAGGTGTTCCCGCAGCCGCTGCTCGACGCCCTCGGCCGTGACGGACGCGAGGCCGTCGTGCGTCGCCTGGTAGAGGCACACGATGCGGAGTCGCGGACGTCGCCGCGAGACAGCTGGGACTGGAACCCGAACCGGAGCGTGACAGAGCTCCTGCTGGCCGACTCCGACGTCGGCCACGTGCTGGCCACGATCGACCGCCTCGGCCTGCGCGCGCGGGTGCGGCCAGCACCCGTCGTGCGCTACCTGCTGCGGCACAGGGCGTTCGGCGAGGAGTTCATGACCTGGATGCGGCGCGCGATCGCCGACATCCCCATCGTTGAGGGCGACTTGGGCTTCGTCGATGACGCGGAGGAGGCCCGACTCCGCGTGGACAGGGAGGCGGTGGCCGTGTGCGAGGCGCAGGGCCTCGCCGATCTCGCCCAGGAGATCCGCCACGCTGCCTTCGAGATCCTGCTCGACACCGCGCAGCTGCGTGAGTGGCTCGAGCGCCTGCCGGCGACGCGTCGCGTGCAGGAGGAGGCCGGGGCGCTACGTCACATCGCCGCCTACCCGGACAGGGCGCGGGCGCTGCTCGCCCTGCTGGACTGGCCGGACCTGGAGGCCGCGGCGCAGCTGGTCATGCGGCACCACGACGAGATGAGCGGCCAGAGCTGCCTGACCTTCAACGAGGCCGCACGACTGCTCGAACCCATCGCGCCCAGAGCGGCGATGCTGCTGTATCGCAGGGCGGCGTTCAACCAGTTTAGCGTCGGGATGGGCTTGGCCGACGGCGGGCCGCAGCTCGTCACGTGTGCGGAGCTCTGGGCCCGACACCCGGACGACTCCTGCGAAAGCCATGCGGGGTTCATGAGCCGGTTGGAGCATGAGCGGAATTCATGGCGATGACGGTATTCTCGCACCACGGGAAGGCCGCGACGCGGCACGCACGCCTGCCGGTCGGGTTGCTGGCGGCAATCTTGGCGACGGGTGCTGCCGGCTCCGCCGCCCGTGCCCAGGTCGCGGTGCCGCCGGCGGTGTCGGCGGCGCTGGGCGCCGCCTACGGCCGCTACGATCCCGCGCGGCGCTGCTGGTCCGCCAGCGCGCCGAACGGCGCCCGTTCGACGACGGGCTGCATCGCCGTCACCCGCGCGGATGCGGTCCACACGCCAGGAGGAGACCGCCTGTTCGTCCTGCTCGGCGGCACGGCGCAGCCGGACTGCCACGCCTGTGGCGGCCTGATCGCATTCGCCGTGTTCGATACTGCGGGGGCACCGCGGCTGATCGCGCGCAGCCGCCCCGTCGTGGACGGGGGCTACGGCAACCCGGGCGACCCGAAGCAGATGCACCTGGAGCGCCTGGGCGCCGATCGTTGGGGGTGGATCCAGGAGAGCGGCGACGTCGCGCAGGGTGTGGAGGAGGGGCGCCTCGTGGTCTGGCTGCCACGCGGCGACAGGATCGAGGCGGCAGGCGTCCTCGATGGCACCCACAGCAACATGGGCGGCGAGTGCAGCAAGGAGCCGCGCCCGCCAGGGCTGGATTGCACCAGCATCTCGGTGACCTACACCATCTATGCGGCCAACGCCGCAGCCCCGAACTACCCGATCCTCCTGCGGGCCAACGGACGCAGGAACGGCCGGGCCGTGACAGCGCAGGCCGCCGCGGTGTTCGACCCAGGCACGCTCACCTACGTCCAGAGAGACAAGCTGCCCTGACGGGTCCCGGCCAGCGTCACGCCATGGAACGCGGTCCTGGCCAATTCTGGTGATCACGCCGTTGTTCCCGGCGCCGCCAGAGATCCCGGTCGGCCCGCTGCCACCCAGCAGCATCACACTGCCGAGCGTGAACACGGAGGGCGGCGACAGAGGCGCCGCGCCCCCAATGCGCGTCGCCTTTACCCCCGGACCCGGGACGAGAAATCGTGTTCAGCACGTCATGCACGTGCTCCGGGGCGAGGATCGTCAGCCGCTCTCCTTTCGCGATGCAGATGAGGGGCGGTCGGCGGCGCTGGCGCGCAGGGCCTTGCATGAGAACCGGCGCGATGTCGGGGTGACGGTGGAGGTGTGGGGACCGGAAGGCAGGGTTGACGAGTGCACCGCGCATCAGGTGGTTTATTGGCAAGCTAGGCGGGCGCCGAAACCAGGCTTCATCCTGGCAGGTCGGTTTCCGCTAACGTCAGAGGGAAGCGCGGCCTGGTGCTCGGCCGTTCCGACACGACCGTTGCCCGGTCGGTGGCACACGACGTGGCACATCACAGGAGGCAGCCTTAAGCCCACGAGACGCGGAACACAGCCAGGCGGATCGGGCCAAAACCCGGGTAGAAAGAGACATGAAGGAGGCGAGAGCCGAGATGCTCCACCTCCAGCAAATTGGATGCACCATGGAAGCCCAGCGCTTGGGAGCTACGACGACCCTGTGGTTCGTCACCACGCTACTGTTAACCCTTGGCACCGTCCTCGCCACCTACAGCCTTCCCTCCCAACTGGTCGGGCTGAGCCTCGCATCGGGACTGCTCCTCACGTGGTGGGCCTTCCGGGCAATCAGGAGCGTCACCGCTGCCACCGCCGGGATGAAGCAGATCGAGGCCCTGAAGGCCCACCTGATGGACATGATGTCCCGGCGCATGGACGACGCCAGAACGGAAGGACTCGGCGGCAGGCAGAGCAATGGCTGAGGAGAGCGGATTCAAATCACGCCTGGATTTCATGCACAGGGAAGGCGAACGCGTCCTCAGGACTGCCAGGAGCTTCGCCAACGAGTCCCTGACGTCCGTATCAGGAGCCTTCGGTGCCTTCGCGGGATTCCTGTATGGATGCCGCGGCCTTGCAGGGCCGCTGACGTCGCTGACGATGGCCGAATTCGGTTCGTGGGTGGGGGTTGGCATGACCGGCTGCATCGGTATCTGCAAACTCGCGGCCGACGATGCCGGCCCTGAAGTCGGAGAACCCCTGCCACTGCTCCTCGCTGACGTGGGTGGTCCGCCTCGGCGGCCGGACCCGGGGCAACCCTTGCTCGTCGCTCACCTCGCGCGCGCCCTGCGCCACGGCGCGTGGCTCACCGCTAGCGCCGCGGTCGCGCCCGCCGAACCAGTGGGCGGCCGGGAAAGGCTGCCCAGGGTCATGCCCGCGCCTGGACGTCGGTCGCGGCTCGCCGCGTTCCCGGCGCCTTCTCCGAGGCGCCCCTTGCAGTCTGTGGTGCGCTGATCCTCCAGCCGAGCGGCGTCAGGGACAGGTGCCTGCCGGCGGAGGGGTAGGGCGCAGCTCCCTCCGCCTTCGGCCGCGCGACGATCGCGTCGTGCGCCCTGGTCTGCCTCGGGTAGGCCCTGCTCACCTCGGCCGGCACAGGGCTCGGCGTGCCCCCGCGTCTGACCGCCTTCGCGCGCAGCAGGACGTCGACCACCTCGTGGCCGTTCAGCAGCACGAGCACCGCCTCTAGCCAGTAGCCAGGCCGCTCATACGCCGACGCAGGCGCCCTCATGGCCCCGAGGACCTCCACCGCCGCCTCGCCCAGCTCCGCCTGCCTCCGGGCGCCCCTGGCACGCTCCCCGTCGTGCGCAGGAGCGCCTGCGCCGCCGAGGCCTGGCCGCTTTCGTTCCGGCATGGTCGATCCTTGTTCCGCGTCCGGTGTTCATCCAACCCCATGCCGGCGCGAACGAAACCATCGGGTGGACCGGCGCGACGCCGATCGGAGCGGGGCAGGGCCTCTCAGCCCCGCCGCCCCTTCCACCACCTGGCGAACGCCGGGTGCGCGTAGCCGTGCGCCGCCAGATGCGACGCGTAGCGATCGTCCAGCACCCCCACTCCGCCTGCCACCTGGCTCAGGCTGAGGTCG
>CAXSFF010000172.1:0-6541 GCA_964236035.1 uncultured Acetobacteraceae bacterium | reverse complement strand
GGAGACGCCGACCGCGCCGATCACCTCGCCGCCCGATAGGATCAGCACGCCGCTTGGGGCCGGGACCATGCGCCCGCCGCTGGCTACCGCGAGCGCGCCGATGAACGCCGGGTTGCCGGCTGCGCGCACCGCCAGCTCCCGCGAGCCAAATCCCATGCCTAGCGCGCCGTAGGCTTTGCCGAACGCGATCTCGAACCGGATGATGCCGGATCGGTCCTCCCGCTTGAACGCGACCAGGTGGCCGCCGGCATCCAGCACGGCGACGCTGAGCGGCTGGAAGCTGCCCTCGCGGCCACGGGCCAGGGCGGTGTCGACGATGGTGGCGGCGTGGGCGAGGGTAAGCGGCATGGATCGTTTCCTGACTGTTTACTGATCGGCCTTGGCTGCCCAGCGCGCGGGCAGCAGCGAGCAATCCTGCTTGCCCATGCCCGATGCGCTGGCCTCGGCGAAGCTCGCCAGGGCCTGCGATGCGACGGGGACGCTGAAGCCGCGCGCGGCGGCCTCCTCGACCATCGTGCGCAGGTCCTTCTGGATCGAGTCGATGTCGAACGTGACGGGGCCGGGGTCCTGGCCCGCCAGCGCCTTGGTGATCGGCTCGGCCCGGACCTTCAGCACGTTGGCGCCGCCGGAGGTGCCAGAGAAGAACTCGACGAACCACGCCGGGTCGAGGTGCAGGTGGCGCACCAATGCCGCGGCCTCGCCGAACGACTGCCAGAACACCAGCAATGGCAGGTTGATCGCGAGCTTCAGCGACGCCCCTGCGCCGACAGGGCCGGCGTGCGCGACCTGGCGGCACAGCGCGTCCAGAACGGGGCGGGCGCGCTCGATGTCGGCCGCGTCGCCGCCGGCCATGCCCAGCAGGGCGCCGTTGCGCGCCGGCCCGACCGTGCCGCCCACGGGGCAGTCGATGAACGCGCCGCCCTGGGCCTGCACGGCGGCGGCCAGCGCGGTCTGCACCTGCGGGCGCACGGTGCTCATCTCGATCACCAGCTTGCCGGCCAGGTCCGCCGCCAGCACGCCGTCGGGGCCGTGATAGACCGCCTCCACCGCCGGGCCGTCGAACAGCATCGAGACGACCACGTCCACCTGTTCGGCCAGCGCGCGGGGCGTGTCGGCGACGGGGCAGCCGATCGCGTCCGCCTTGTCGCGGCTGCGGTTCCACACGGCAATGTCTACGCCCGTGTCGCGCAGGCGCAGCGCCATCGCGCCGCCCATCTTGCCCAGCCCAGCAATGCCGACCCGCATGGTTTGCCCCTTGTCGTGGCCGCCTATTGATCGCACGCTCCGTTATCATGGGAGGGAAAATCATGGAAGCAAAGACGGCCGGGTCAGTTGGCCTGGGCATCATGGGCGGCGCGATGGCCCGCAACCTGCTCGCGGACGGGTGGGCCATGCACGGCTACGACCCCGACCCGGCGGTCGCCGCCGCCATGACGGAGGCCGGCGTCACCATGCACGCGGACGTGGCAAGCGTCGCCCGGGCGGCGCCCATCATCATGACCAGCCTGGCGTCGCCCGCCGCGCTGCACATGACCGCCGCCGCCATCGCCGCATCCGGCGCGCCGCCGCGCATCGTGGCCGAGGTCAGCACGATGACGCTCGACGACAAGCAGCGCTTCGCCGACGTGCTGACCGCGGCGGGGCACGCCGTGCTGGACTGCCCGCTGAGCGGCACGGGGTCACAGGCCAAGACCAAGGACGTCGTGGTCTACGCCAGCGGCGACCCGACGCTGATCACCGACCTGCGACCATTCTTCGCCGCCTTCACCCGCCTGGTGCACGACCTCGGCGTGTACGGCAACGGCAGCCGGATGAAGTACGTCGCCAACCTTCTGGTCGCGATCAACAACGTCGCGTCGGCGGAGGCGATGGTGCTGGGCATCAAGTCCGGCCTCGACCCGCACCAGGTCGTGGACTTGGTCACGTCGGGCGCCGGCACCTCCCGCGTGTTCGAGCTGCGCGCGCCGATGATGGCCGACAACAACTACGAGGATGCCACCATGAAGGTGTCTGTTTGGCAGAAGGACATGGCCATCATCGGCAGCTTCGCCACCTCGCTCGGCGTGCCGACGCCGCTGCTGTCGGCGTGCATCCCCGTCTACGCCAGCGCGATGGCGACCGGGCACGCCCAGCACGACACCGCCTCCGTGTGCGCCGTGCTGGAGCGCATGGCGGGGGTGGAGCGTTGATCCGATGCTGCTTGACAGCGGCGGCGGCGCAGTAAACGATCGAATGATAAGCAGCCGCCACCAAGGCGGCGCGGGGGACGGGCCAATGGAAGCAAGCATCACGCGCCGCGGCGCCCTTTCGGCGATCGGCGGCTTCGGTGTCCTGGCGCTGGCCGGACCGGCGCGGGCGCAGGCGGGCGATCCGATCCGGCTCGGCTTCCTGACGGTGAAAAGCGGCCCGCTGGCGTCCGGCGGCATCCAGATGGAGCAGGGCCTGGTGCTGTACCTGAAGGAGCACGGCAACATGCTGGGCGGCCGCCCCGTGCAGCTGTTCACCGCCGACACCGGCGGCGTCCCTGCCACCGCACGCACCAAGACGCAGGAACTGGTCGAGCGCAACAACGTCTCCACCATCATCGGCCCGCTGGCGGCGTTTGAGGCGCTGGCGATCGACGACTACACCAGGGACAAGCAAATCCCGGTGATGAGCGTCGCCGCCGCGGAGGACATCACCCAGCGCCACCCGGACCCTTGGTTCGTGCGCTGCACCTCGTCCTCCGCGCAATGCGCGCACCCGATGGCGGACTATGCGGCCAAGGACCTCGGCTACAAGCGCATGGTGCTGATCGGCGACGACATCGCCTATGGCCAGGAGCAGAACGCCGGGTTCCAGCGCGTGTTCGAGGAGAGCGGCGGCAAGGTGGTGCAGAAGCTGTGGCCGCCGCTCAACGCGCCGGACTACGGCACCTTCATCGCGCAGATCAAGGATGCGGACGCGATCTGGATGTCGTTCGCTGGGTCGAATGGATTTCGCTTCTTCAAGCAGTACAAGGAATACGGCGGCAGCATGCCGATCCTCGGCGGTATGACGGCGGTCGACGAGGCGGTGCTGCAACAGATGGGCAACGACGCGGTTGGGACGATCTCGGCGAACTGGTACTCCGCCCAGCTCGACACTCCCGCCAACAAGGCGTTCGTCGCGGCGATGCAGCGCGACTACAAGGTCGACCCGGGTTATTACGCGGCCGGGACCTATGTGTCGATGCAGGTGCTGGACTCGGCGCTGAAGCTCGTCGGCAGCAAGATCGAGGACAAAGATGCCTTCATCAAGGCGATGCGCACCGAGCACGTCGCTGAGACGGCGCGCGGCCCCGTGCGGTTCGACGAGTACGGCAACGTCGTCGGCAACGTCTACATCCGCAAGGTCGAGCAGAAGGGTGGGCGCCTGGTCAACACCGTCATCAAGACCTACCCGGACGTCAGCCAGTTCTGGAGCTACGACCCGGCGGAGTTCCTGAAGCAGCCCGTCTACTCGCGTGACTCGCCGCCGGCCAAATACCTGTCAAACTGAATGCAGTTCTGGGTCATCCAGACGCTGAACAGCGTGGCGCTCGGCGGCCTGCTGTTCCTGCTGTCGTCCGGGTTCTCGCTGATCTTCGGCCTGCTGCGCATCCCCAACCTGGCCCATGGCGCGCTGTTCATGCTAGGCGCGTATCTCGGCGCCACCCTGCTCAACGACGGGGTGCAGTTCTGGCTGGCGGCCTTGCTCAGCGCGCTTGCGGTCGGCCTGCTCGGCACGGGGATGGAGCGGGTGCTGCTGCGCCGGCTGGCGGGCAACGAGCAGGGCCAGGTGCTGGTGACGCTCGGCATCGCCTTCATCATCGCGGACCTTTGCCTGGTGGCGTTCGGCGGCGACCCGATGCCGCTCGCGGCGCCGTCCGCGGTGCGCGCGCCGCTGCGCTGGGCGGGGTACGCGTTCCCGACCTACCGCCTGGTGGTGCTCGGCATCGCGTTGTGCGCCGTGGTGCTGCTGGTGCTGCTGATGGACCGCACTCGGCTCGGCGCCATGATCCGGGCGGGGGTGGAGGACCGCATGATGGCGCGCGCCGTCGGCATCCGGGTGTCGCTGCTGTCGACCGCCGTGTTCTTCCTGGGAGCGGCGATGGCGGGGTTCGGCGGCGTGATCGGCGGCCCGATCCTGTCGGCCTATCCCGGGCTGGACAACGACATGCTGCCGCTGGCGCTGATCGTGGTGATCCTCGGCGGCATCGGCAGCCTGTTGGGCGCTCTGGTCGGCAGCTTCATCATCGGCTTCATCTACAACTTCGGCACCGCGCTGTTCCCCGACTTCGCCTACGTCGTGCTGTTCCTGCCGATGGTGCTGGCGCTGGTGTTCAAGCCGGAAGGCCTGTTCGGGCGTCCTGCACGATGACCCGGCCACTGATGACTGGCGTGGGCGTGGCGGCGGTGCTGGCGGCGCTGCCGTGGCTGTTGCCGGACGGCTTCTACATCGGTATCGCCACTCACGTCCTGGTATTCGCGATGTTCGCGCTCAGCCTGAACGTGCTGATCGGCTATGGCGGCATGAGTTCGCTCGGCCACGCCGTGTACCTCGGCGTGCCGGCCTATGCCTACGCCTGGCTGATGGCCAACGCCGGGATGGGACCGGCGGCGGCGGCGCTGTGCGCGGTCGGGCTGGGCACGTTCCTTGCGGCGTGCTTCGGCGTGCTGTCGCTGCGGGCGTCGGGCCTCGGCTTCATGATGATCACCCTCGCGCTGGGGCAGATCGTCTGGGGCCTGTCGTACCGCTGGGTCGGCCTGACCGGCGGCGACAACGGCCTGCGCGCCGTGCGGCCGATCCTGTTCGGCTTCGACACCCAGCGTCCCGTGGTGTTCTACTACGTGGTGGCCGTCGCCTTCGCCATCGTGCTGGGGTGCCTGTGGCAGTTCGCGCAGTCGCCGTTCGTCGCCTGCCTGCGCGGCGCCCGCGACCAGCCGAAGCGGATGCGCATGCTGGGCCATGATGTTTGGTCGATAAAGCTGGCGGCGTTCGTCGTCGCCGGGTTCTGGGGCTCCGTCGCCGGCATCCTGTATGCGTGGGACTACCAGTTCATCAGCCCGCAGACCATGTCGCTGCAACAATCCGCCGAGGCGCTATTGATGGTGGTGCTGGGCGGGGCAGGGACGCTGGCCGGCCCCGTGGCGGGCGCCGCGATCATCACCTTGGTGAAGACGGTGGTCAGCTCCTACGTCGACCGCTGGTCCACGCTGCTCGGCTTGGTGTTCATCGTCGTCGTGATGTTCATGCCGCAGGGCCTGGTGCCCGGCGTGCGCCGCCTGCTGCAACGACGCCCGGTAGTCATGAAGGTGACGGGTTGACCGTCCCCGCCCTGCACGTCGACGGCCTGCACAAGCGGTTCGGCGGCGTCACCGCCACGCGCGACGTCTCGCTCACCGTGATGCCCGGCGAGCGGCGGCTGCTGATCGGCCCCAACGGCGCCGGCAAGACCACGCTGTTCAACCTGATCACCGGCGACCTGCGCGCGGACGCCGGGTCGATCAAGCTGTTCGGGCGCGAGCTGCGCGGCCTGTCCACCCGGCAGCGGGTGCGCAGCGGCCTCGCCCGCACCTACCAGATCCTGACGCTGTTCGCGCAGGAGACGCTGCTGCACAACGTCGCCATGGCGCTGATCGGCACGGGGCGCATCGGCTGGCTGCCGTGGGGCGCGTTCGACCGCCGCCGCGACCTGCGCGACGCTAGCCACGCGGCGCTGGAGCGCGTCGGCCTCGGCCCGTTCGCCCACCGCATCGTGGCGGAAACCTCGTACGGCGAGCGCCGCCGGCTGGAGTTGGCGATGGCGCTGGCGCAGTCGCCCAAGGTGCTGCTGCTGGACGAGCCGCTGGCCGGCCTGTCGGCGCATGAGCGCGACACCGTCGCCGCCGTGCTGGATGCGCTGCCGCGCGATGTGTCGATCGTGCTGATCGAGCACGACATGGACGTGGCGCTGGCCTTCGCCGAGCGCATCACCCTGCTCAACTTCGGCCAGGTGATCCTGGAGGGCACCCGCGCCGAGGTGGTCGCCGACCCCCGCACCCGCGAGGTGTACCTCGGTGAGTGAGGCGCTGACCCTGCGCAGCGTGGACGCGTACTACGGCGACAGCCACGTGCTGCACGGCGCCGGCTTCACCCTGCGCGAGCGTAGCCTGCTGGCGCTGCTGGGCCGCAACGGCGCCGGCAAGACCACGTGCATGGGCGCCATCATGGGCATGGTGCGTGTCCGCGCCGGCGCCATCACCCTGTTCGGCGAGGCGATCACCACGCTGGCGCCGGAAGCCATCGCCCGGCGCGGCATCGGCCTGGTGCCGCAGGGCCGCCGGGTGTTCCCGACCCTGTCGGTGCGGGAGAACCTGATCGTCGCCGGCCAGAAGCTGCGTGGCGCCGCCTGGACGCTGGACCGCGTGTTCGACACCTTCCCCCGCCTGCGCGAGCGCCGGGCGCAAGCGGCCGGGCTGCTGTCGGGCGGCGAACAGCAGATGCTGGCGATCGGCCGCGCGCTGATGGGCAACCCGCGCGTGCTGCTGCTGGACGAGCC
>CAXSFF010000171.1:0-6552 GCA_964236035.1 uncultured Acetobacteraceae bacterium | reverse complement strand
ACTCGGGAAATCATCAGCCGTCCTGTCGTTCGGCGACGAAGCGTTCGACGGTGGCGTCGCGTAAGTCTTCATTGTCGACAAGCAAGCTCGGATCAACTCCCATTGCGATTCCGGCGGCCGTTCGGGCTCGGTTGGCGCTCATTTCCAAGTCAATGCTCCGTTGACCAGGCGGTAGGGCTTTGTAGAACTCATCATCTGGACCACGTGTAGCCCATCGTAGGATCAGTTGGGCGAAGTCGCGGTCACGATGGTTTCTAAGGTAATGGCCAATGCCCGAGATGGCATTGTTGGAAACCTTGCGCCGATTGTCCCAGGGGAGTCCTGGCTCGATGGCTTCAAGGATATAAGGTTTGAGACGTTCTGTCTGATCGAGCCAGCACAGCGTCCAAAGCGCTGCAGCCGCTTTGGTTGGGTCTTTCCGACTGATATAGGGTTCAATCAGGGGTACGTTTCCTGGATCATTGAGTTGCCTGAAGCAGGCAGCAAGAGTCCCAAACGTAGAAGCCGCAACATCGGCCTTGAGTTGAGCGCGCAGGAAATCCAGCTGCTGGAACGTTATAGATGTCTCTGACGTATGTTTTTTAGAAAGCTGTAGGTGTATTTCCCAAACCTGATTGTAGATGAGCTGGTCAGTTGTCATGGTATCAATCTTCATTTGGTAGATTTGGAAGCCTTCTTCTGATTTCATCTAGAAACCTTTGCACCTTCTCCACCACACGAAGAGCATCATTTATACTGTCATCAAGCCTTGGATCACTATATAGTTCTTCGTGGCTGATCTTGCTTTCGAGAATTTTGAGACTGTTCTCCAAACCCCTTCTGCTTTTAGCAACTTCGTCCACGTGGTCGAAAGTCTTACCTCGCTTGATCACAGGATTACCTAGGAAGTCCTGCTCTGCATCTTGTAGATGGCGTTCGTCCAAGGCAGCGTTCTACCTCTTTTTCATGTCATCCTCCAAGCCTGCCGTCTTGGCGTCCAGTTCGGCATTGCGCTTTGGTGGGTCCTTGGCTCCCTCCTCCGGCGCCTCACTATGCATAAAGGGACCCAGCGGGTCATCCACGTCGGCCGGGAACGGCTTTCCCAGCAACAGGTGTCCCGCCGCGCTGCCGAAATCACCTTGTTCGATCTCGCCCCTGGCATAGGCGCCGCGGCGTCCAGCGCGGCGGCCCATCTCGCCAAGGGGATTGGACAGACCCCAGGAAAGGGAGCCAACGGATGGCCATTCCAGCATCTTTTCAAGGTTGGCCAAGTTGCGCGCCGCGCTCGCCGCCTGCCGCTGGAACCAGCCTGGGTCATCGACGCTGGGGTGAATGGCAGGTCTCAGTTGTCCCCAACGGTCTGTTGCAGGCGGTGGCCGCAGGTCCGGGATGGTGATTGTGATTGGGATGACGATCGGGTCGGAATAACGAGGCGGATCGGCCACAAGACACTTCCTATGATCGCTTGTTATTTTTGCTAACACACCACCAGCATCGTCCTCAATGCGCCGCATTGACGCGCCTCCCCGGTCAGCCGATGACCGCCCCGCATGACAGGAGGCCCGGGATGCGGCGCAACGGAACGTGGATGGCCTTCCTCGCGATGACCTTCGTCGTGGTGGGGCTCACCGGGCTGTTCGCCACCTTCGCCGCCCCGCTGCCGCTGGAGCGCGCGATGATGCGCGACACCGTGCTCGACGAGGCGCTCGCCACCACAGGCCGCCCCGATCAGCCGCAGGCCCTGGCCGCGATGCGCGACCGGCTCGACTCCAGCGCCGACGTGGTGCTCGACGGCAGCGGCGACCTCGCGGCCCGCGTCGCCACGGCGCGGACCGCCATGCACGCGGAGATGCAGCACGAGGCCGACGCCATCGCCAGTCGGCTGCAGCTGCTGGTGCTGGTGGTGACGGCGGTGGGCGCGGTGTTCGGCGCGGTGATCGTCGGCGCCGCCAGCCGCCCCTAGCGCCGATGCTTGCCGGCGTCTGACCGATCGGTCATTGTGCGGCGGCGCACCATGACCGATGGAACTATAGTGACACCTCCGATGCGACTGGCGGCGATCCTCGTGCTGGCGGCGTCCGCGCCGCACCCGGCGGCGGCGCAGCCAGGGCCAGGCGGCCCGCCCGCGGTCGGTGTCACCCAGGTCAGGCCGCAGGCCATCACCGAGGTCAGCACCTTCGTCGGCCGCGTGCAGGCCACCGACCGGGTCGACTTGGTCGCCCGCGTTACCGGGTTCCTGGACAAGCGGCTGTTCACCGAGGGCGCCGAGGTCAGCCCGGGCGACCTGCTGTACCAGATCGAGAAGCCGCCGTTCGAGGCCGACGTGCAGGCCAAGACGGCCGCCGTGGCGCAGTTCAACGCCGTGCTGCAGAACGCCACCATCACCCTGGGCCGCGCCACCTCCCTGCTCAGCACCCCGGCCGGGCAGCGCTCCACCGTGGACGACGCCAACGCCACGCAGAAGTCGCAGGCGGCGCAGCTGCTGGCGGCGCAGGCGCAGCTGCGGACGTCGCAGATCAGTCTCAGCTACACGGACATCAGGGCGCCGATCGCCGGCAAGATCTCGCGCACCGCGATCACCACCGGCAACGTCGTCGGTCCGACCACGGGCACGCTGGCCACGATCGTCAGCCAGGACCCGATGTACGTGAGCTTCCCGATCGCCGTGAAGGCGGCCATCGACCTGCGCAACCGCTACTCCGCCCAGGGCGCCAATGCCGTGGTGATCAAGCTGAAGCTGCCGACGGGGCAGATCTACGCCCAGGACGGCCGCATTGACTACATCGACCCGACCGTCGCCGCCAACACCGACACCCTGACGGTTCGAGCGAAGATCGCCAACCCCGTGCGGGCGGGCGCACAACCCGGCGCCGCCTACGACCGCGAGCTGGTGGACGGCGAGTTCGTCACCGTGCTGGTGCAGGGCGCGACCCCCGTGCAGACGCTGGCGATCCCGCAGACCGCGATCCTGTCGGACCAGCAGGGCAACTACGTCTGGGTGGTCGGCGCCGACAACAAGGCGCAGCAGCGCCGGGTGATGCTCGGGCAGCCGTCCGGCTTCCTCGCCACCATCGCGTCGGGGCTGCAGGACGGCGAGACCGTGGTGTCCGACGGCGTGCAGCGGGTGCGGCCGAACCAGCCGGTCAACCCGGCGCCCGCTGCCCCTGGGCCTGGGGGCTCCGGCGGCCCGCCCGGCGGCGTTCCCGCCGATCCAAGCAAGCCGGCCCCAGCCCCTGCGGCCCAATCCTCTGCGGCCCAGTCTTCTGCAACCCGGAACTGATCGATGATCTCCGCCGTCTTCGTCGACCGGCCCCGCCTGGCGATCGTCATCGCCATCATCATCACCATCGCCGGCGCGCTGTCGATGACCCGCATCGCGGTGTCGCAGTTCCCCGACATCGTGCCGCCGCAGGTGCAGGTCACCGCCACCTTCCCCGGCGCCTCCGCCGCCGTGGTGGAGGCCAGCGTGGCGCAACCGATCGAGGCGCAGGTGATCGGCGTCGACAAGATGCTCTACATGAAGAGCACCAACGCCAACGACGGCACCTACAACCTGACCGTCAGCTTCGAGCTCGGCACCAACCCCGACATCAACACCGTCAACGTCAACAACCGCGTGCAGACGGCGCTGGCCAAGCTGCCCGCCAGCGTCCAGCAGCAGGGCCTGACGGTGCAGAAGCGCAGCTCCGCCATCCTGGAGTTCGTCAACTTCTACTCGAGCACCGGAGGGCAGGACCCGCTGTTCATCACCAACTACGCCACCATCAACGTGCTGGACGAGATCTCCCGCACGCCGGGCGTGGGCCAGGCCAACCTGTTCAGCCGCCTGAACTACTCGATGCGGATCTGGTACGACACCGACCGCATGACCAGCCTCAACCTCGCGCCCGGCGACATCATCGGCGCGATCCAGGCGCAGAACGTGGTCGCCCCGATCGGCCGCATCGGCGCCCGCCCCACCGTCGGCGACGTGCAGTTCCAGCTCAACCTGCAGACCCAGGGCCGGCTGACCACGGCGGCGCAGTTCGGCGACATCGTGATCCGCGCCAACCCGGACGGCTCCGTGCTGCGGGTGAAGGACGTGGCGCGGATCGAACTGGGCGCGCAGAACCTGGACAGCGAGAGCCGGCTGAACGGCAAGCCTTCGGTCGCCGCGGCGATCTACCTGGCGCCGGGCGCCAACGCCGTCAACACGGCGGCGGCGGTCAACGCCAAGCTGCTGGCGCTGAGCCAGCGGTTCCCCGAGGGGCTGAAGTACGACATCACCTACGACAGCACGACGTTCGTCTCCGACACCATCGACGAGGTCATCAAGACGCTGGCCGAGGCGTTCGTGCTGGTGGTGGTCGTGGTGTTCCTGTTCCTTGGCAACCTGCGCGCGACGCTGATCCCCACCATCGCCGTCCCCGTCAGCCTGATCGGCGCGTTCGCCGGGCTGCTGGCGCTGGGCTATTCGGCCAACACGGTGTCGCTGCTGGCGCTGGTGCTCGCCATCGGCATCGTCGTGGACGACGCCATCGTGGTGGTGGAGAACGTCGAGCGGGTGATGGAGGAGAACCCGCACATGCCCTCCGGCGTCGCCGTGAAGGAGGCGATGCGGCAGATCACGGGGCCGATCATCGCCATCACCCTGGTGCTGCTGTCGGTGTTCGTGCCGATCGCCTTCATCCCCGGCATCTCCGGCACCCTGTTCCGGCAGTTCGCGGTCACCATCTGCGTCGCCATGCTGATCTCGGCGGTCAACGCGCTGACGCTGTCCCCCGCGTTGTGCGCGGTGTTCCTGCGCCACACGGGGCCGAAGCGCGGCATCATGGCGCGGGTGATGCGCGGCATCGACGGCGCGCGGGACGGCTACGCCTGGCTGGTGGCCCGGCTGGTGCGCTGGGCGTTCCTGAGCATCGTCGTGGTGGCGCTGTTCGCCGCCGGCGTGTTCGGCCTGTCATTGCGCACGCCGACGGGGTTCCTGCCGGAGGAGGACCAGGGCGGCTTCTTCGTGGCGATCCAGTTGCCGGACGGCGCCTCCGTAGCGCGCACCAGCGTGGTGACGCGGCAGGTGGAGCAGCTGGCGAGCCAGCTCGACGGCGTGCAGGAGACGTTCTCCATCATCGGCTATTCCCTGCTCGACAGCTCGCAGGAGAGCAACTCGGGCTTCATGTTCATCAAGCTGAAGCCGTTCGCCGACCGCACGGCGACGGCGATGAAGGCGCAGGCGCTGATCGGCCGCATGTTCGGGCAAGCGCAGCAGGTGCGCTCGGCGACGGTGTTCCCGTTCAACCTGCCGCCGATCATCGGCCTGTCGACCACGGGCGGCTTCGAGTACCAGATCGAGGGGCTGGAGGGGCAGGACGCCACCGTGCTGGGGGCGCAGATGAACGGCCTGCTGGCCAGCGCCAACCAGGACCGGCGGCTGGCCCGGGTGTTCTCGACCTTCACCGCCACCACGCCGTCACTGTTCCTCGACATCGACCGCGAGAAGGCGCAGGCGCTGGGGCTGAACATCAGCGACGTGTTCACGGCGATGCAGGCGACGCTGGGCGGCATCTACATCAACGACTTCAACCTGTTCGGCCGCGTCTGGCAGGTGAACATCCAGGGCGAGGCGTACGACCGCGCCAGCATCGACGACATCTGGAAGATCTACGTCCGCAACCGGACGGGGCAGTCGGTGCCGCTGCGCGCCATCGCCGAGCCGCGCATCGTGCTCGGGCCGCAGGTGATCACCCGCTACAACAACTACCGCGCGATCACCATCAACGGCACCCCGGCGCCCGGCGTGTCGTCCGGCACCGCGCTCGCCGCCATGGCGCAGGTCTCGGCCAATACGCTGCAGCCGGGCTACAGCTACGAATGGACGGGGACGGCGTACCAGGAGGTGCGGGCGTCCGGGCAGACGGGGCAAATCCTGGCGCTGGCCATCCTGTTCGCCTACCTGTTCCTGGTGGCGCTGTACGAGAGCTGGGTGATCCCGATCCCCGTGCTGATGTCGGTGGCGGTCGGCGTGTTCGGCTCCTTCGTCGGGCTGCTGGTCGCCAAGCTGACGCTGGACCTGTACGCGCAGATCGGCCTGGTGGTGCTGATCGCGCTGGCGGCGAAGAACGGCATCCTGATCGTGGAGTTCGCCAAGGAGCGGCGCGAGGCCGGCGAAAGCATCGTCGACGCCGCGATCCTGGGGGCCAGGACGCGGTTCCGGGCGGTGATGATGACCTCGGTCGCCTTCATCCTCGGCCTGGTGCCGCTGGTGATCGCCAACGGCGCCGCGGAGGTCAGCCGCCACGACGTCGGCACCCCCGTGTTCGCCGGCATGCTGGTCAGCAGCTCAGTCGGCATCCTGCTGATCCCGATGCTGTACGTGACGTTCCAGGGCATGCGCGAGGGCGTCAAGCGGCGGTTCGGCCGGCAGCCTGCAACGGCGCACAAGCAGCTTGAGACGGCGGGCGACTGATGACAAGATCGTTAGCCATCCGTATTAACTTGCTGCCATGCAGCAATCTGCCGCTATTTGTCTCATTTGGGGCAACGCCGCCCTATTGATGCCTCGATCACCTTGATGATGGGCCTCACGTAACAGGAGAC
>CAXSFF010000170.1:0-6575 GCA_964236035.1 uncultured Acetobacteraceae bacterium | reverse complement strand
CCGCCGATCCTGCGGAGACGCGGATCGGCGACGTCAGCACGACGTTCCGTATCCTGGGCCGCAACGACAAGATCACCGTCGAGCGGTATGATGATCCCAAGGTCGACAACGTGAGCTGTTACATGTCGCGGGCCGAAACCGGCGGCATCGCCGGGTCGATCGGCCTGGCGACCGATCCAAGCCGGTTCTCGATCGCCTGCCGCGCGACGGGGCCGGTGGCGGTGCGCGGCGCGATTCCTGACAACGAGGTGGTTTTCGGAACTTCGGCCAACTGGGCGTTCAAGGAAATCCGCATCAACCGCATGATGGACCGGCAGCGCAACGTGCTGGTTTACCTGGTGTGGTCGACGGAGGCGCTCAGCAAGGGCGGCAGCCCCTACAACAGCGTCTCCGCCGTGGCCATCGATGCGCATTGAGCTGTTGCTGGCCTCTATGCTGGCTTGCGTGGCACAACCGGTCCTGGCGCAAAAAGGCGTGCCTCCGACCACCGTCACGGTTGGCGGGTACGGCATGGTTTCCGATCGCGACATGGTGGAAAACCTATCAGGGTCGACGGATAACCGCGTGTTCATGGACCTGTTGCGCGCATCCGGGCTGGTTGACGTGCTGCGGCAGGGTGGCCCTTTCACCGTGTTCGTCCCCACCGACGAGGCGTTCCACGCATTGCCGGCCGGTGCCCTGGATGCATTAAGCAAGCCGGAGGGCAAGGCTCGCCTGGTGGCGCTCGTGTCCAACTACATAGTTCCCGGAGTCTTCTCCTCCGCCCGGCTGCGTCTTCTGCTGCGTGGTTCGAAGGGTCAGGCCGAGCTAGACACATTGAATGGCGGAAAGTTGATCATCGGCACCAATGGCCCGTCGAACCTGGTCTTGCGCAGTGCCAACGGCATCGCCGCCGACATCACGCTCTATGACGTGAAGCAGGCCAACGGCGTGGTGTTCATCATTGACCGGGTGGCGACAGCGGGGTGAGCGTGCCGCCGAAACGGACGGGGCCGGTCGGCTGACCAGTCTTCGACCCGCCTGCCGGTTCCTCTGACACCAGCAACTGTGCCTGCCCCCACGGTTGGTTGCCGGTGTTGACCACCACCGGCTGGCTGCTGGACAACAAAGCCAGCGGGACTGGCCTCGTTGCGCCAGCCTGAAGCTCCCACAATTGCAACGAGCGGCCAGCCGCAACAGCCGTGTTGCCGAGCGGCGTGATTACGAGCTGGCCGTCTGACCGCGCGTCGGCCAGGAACGGCACGGACACGTTCAGCGGCGCCAAGGCCGCGGCGAAGTGCAGATCCGGCGGCGATGGCACGGGCGCCCTGGGCAGGAACGCCACGACGGCAAGACCCGCCGCCAGCAAGGTCGCTGCGGCAGTGGTCGCCTGCCAGAAACGCAGGCGTCCGCCTTTGGCAGGCGGCTCGCGCACGCCGGTCGCCAGGGCCAGCCGCGACCACAGGGCCGCCGGTGGCGCCACTGGCCTGACAAGCTGGCTCAATGGCGCCAGGCGGTCTTCCCAGAACGCCACCGCACTGGCGAACCCGGGGTCGCGGGACTGCCGGGACCTGGCCTCACGCATCTCGGCCGCGTCAAGCGTGCCAAGCACGTACTCGCCTGCTGCCACGACCGGCTCATCTGTCGAATCGCTCAAACTCTGTCACTCAGGAAAGAGCCGCCGTCGCCGGATGACTGCTCCAGACAGCTCCGCAACGACAGCAGCGCGCGCCGTATGGTGGACTTGACGGTGCCGAGTGGCTGACCCAAGCGCTCGGCGACCTGCGACTGCGTCAATCCCTCGATGAACGACAACGTGACCAGGAACCGCCGGGGAGCATCGATTTGCTCGAGGCAGGTCTTCAAAGCCTGGCCGTTCGACCCGGCGACAAGCTGGGACAGCGCGTCGGGATCGGTATCGGCCTGTTCAGGGATCTCATGGCCAGGTTGCTCACGCACCTGCCGGCGAGCGATGTCGAGCGCGCGATACCGCACCAGGCTGATCAGCCAGCCCTCGGCGTTGCCACGTTCCGGGTCGAAGCGGGCAGCGTTGCGCCACACCTGCAGGAACGCATCATGCACGGCATCCGACGCAAGCGCGGGCTGCCGGGTGATCCGCAACGCGATCCCATACAAACGTGCGGAATGCAGCTCGTAGAGGCGGCGGAACGCGACGCCATCGCTGACCGCGCATCGTGCCAGCAAGTCGGCGGTCTCGGAAACCGGGAGCGTGTCCCCAGCGCCAGACGGCCTGAACTTTTCGTCCTGATCCATTGTTCTAGCACTATCCCGGACCAATCCGGGCATCAAGCCACAGATGGTCATGGGGGCGGTGGCTATGATTTCTTGAAGACCTTGCAGATCGTCATGGTCATCATACGGGTGGCTGCGACAATAAGATGCACCCGGCCATGTTCGGCCCGCAGGCAAGCGGCTTGTTCACAGACGCCGTCGGGAGTGGAAATCGCATCGCGCCAGCGCCATGTCCCTGGTCCAACAAGGGAGAGGACCAACATGGCGACCGAGACGGCAACCCTGGGCGGAGGCTGCTTCTGGTGCACGGAAGCCGTGTACCGCGACATGCGCGGCGTCGTGTCCGTGCAGTCCGGCTATGCTGGCGGGGCGACGCCGCACCCCAGTTACGAGCAGGTCTGCACAGGCTTGACCGGCCATGCCGAGGTGGTCGAGGTTCAGTTCGATCCCGCGGCCGTCACGTATGCCGACATCCTGCGGGTGTTCTTCACGATCCACGACCCGACCACGCTCAACCGGCAAGGCGCCGACGCCGGGACGCAGTACCGGTCGGTGATCTTCACCCATTCTGACGAGCAGGCCGCCGCTGCCAAGGCCATCATGGCGGAGGTCGCCACAGCCGGCCTGTATGATGGCGAACTGGTGACCCAGGTCGCTCCCGCGCCGACCTTCTACCGGGCCGAGGCGGAGCACGACGCCTATTTCGAGCGCAATCCGTACTCCGGCTACTGCCGCGCGGTCGTCGGTCCCAAGGTCGCCAAGTTCCGCAAACTGTTCGGCGACCGGGTGAAGTCCGCCGCCGCCTGAACCGACACGATGGCCTGCGCGATCATCTCGGTCACGTCCGGCATGACGGCGTTGCCGAGGGCGCGCAGGCGGTCCACCCGGGCGGGAACCCCATCAGCCATTCGACCCACGCCGGGTTCAACCGGCCACCCACGGCATCGTTGAGCTGGCATGACCGGCGCCGGCCGCGTTGTGCGACGGAGCCGCTCTTCCAGTCCCGTGCCGTCGGCGTGGGCCAGGACGAACACCCGTTGCCGGCGATGCGGCGCGCCGGCATGGGCAGCACCCACCACGAGCGGCCAGCAGGCGTAGCCCGCCGCCTCCAAGCCGTCGAGCACCCGGTCCGCCCCGCGGATGCGCAGAGCAGGGACATTCTCAACCACCACCCAACCGGGTCGGCATTCCGTGACCAGCCGCAGCATCTCGCGCCATAATCCGCTGCGAACGCCATCGAGGCCGGCGCCTTGCCCGGCGGCGCTGATGTCCTGGCAGGGGAAGCCGCCGCACACGACGTCGATGCCGGCGACGCCATCGGATCGCATCTGCCTGGCCGTGAGGTTGCGGACGTCGTGGTAGCAAGGGATTTCGGGCCAGGTTTTGGCGAGCACCGCGCGCGCAAACGGGCTGCTTTCACAGAAGGCGACGGTTTTGAAGCCGATACGGTGGAAGCCAGCGGCAAAGCCGCCGATCCCGCTGAACAGGTCAAGGACATTCAATTCCAATGTGGGAATATTCGCATATGTCGTTCCCATGCACCCTTGCCCGTCCCCGTTGCAATAGGCGCGGCCTAATTCTAGAACATGGCCATGGCACGCTCGACTCCCTCGACCCGGCTGCGCCGCACCCTCAAGGAACGCGGGCTGACCGCCGCCGACCTGGCGCGGAAGCTCGACGTCTCCCAGCCGACGGTGCATGCGTGGGTGACGGGGCTGCATGGCATGCGCTGGGCCAACGCGCGGCGGACGGCGAAGGCGCTCGGCATCACTCCCGCCTGGCTGATGTTCGGGGCGGACGCGCAGGCAGAGGGATCGGCCCAGGGCGCCGAGGAACTGGCGCTGCTCCGCCTGTGGCGTGAGCTGGGCGAGGCGGAGCAGACGGCGGCCATGCGGCGCCTGGTTGCGATCCGCCGCAAGATGGACTGATCAGGCCGCCGGGCCAAGCTCCCCCTGGACGATGCGGGCCAGTTCTGCGAGCGGCGCCGACCAGTCGCCCGGCCTTTGCTGCCGGAGCAGCCGGATGGAGCCGTACCAGGGCGTGCGGCCACCCTCGCCCCAGCGCCAGTCGGCCGCGTGGCGCAGCAGCAGGCTGGTCGGGCGGCCGAGCGCCCCAGCCAGGTGGGCGATCATGGTGTCGACCGTGATGACGTGGTCGAGCGAGGTGACCAGGCGGGCGGTGGGCACTAGATCCATGGCGCCGTCGAGCGGGTCCGGCAACCCGGCCGCGCCTCGTTGCAGGCTGACGGCGTTCCCGGGCAGCACGGTCCGCAGCATGTCCAGCGGGATCGAGCGCGCCGGGTCCCAGCCGCCGGCCTGCCAGCACACGCCGATGCGGCCAGCGCCGGAACCGCCGCCAAGGGGCTGGAGGTAGGACGCCGGGTCAGGCTGGGCGCGCAAGGCGTGCGGCAGCTCCATGACCTCGATGTCGCACGCCGAGGGGGTTGGCGCGGCGACGTCGAACGGGACCACTTGATCGGCTCCGGGCACGTTCGCCAGGAGCGCCGCCAACTGCGGCTGCACCTCCAGCGTCACCCGGGCTGCCTGCCTGCGCAGGTGGGGCAGGAACCGGACGAACTGCAACGTGTCGCCGAGGCCATGGTAGCAACGCACCAGCACATCCTGGCCGGCCAGCCGCCTGCCGTCCCATACCCATCGCTCATGGTAGGGCTGGGCCGGATCGTCGCGGGTGGCGGGATCGCGTGCGGCGAGCACGTCGTCTGCGATCGACCAGGCTGTGGCGAAGTCATGCCGCAGCATCGCCTTTTTCCAGCCCTGCGGATCGATGGCGGGCATCCGGGACATCCGGCATAGCTCCGGCGATGGGGCATGGTGGTGGTTGCCGGCAGGTGTGGCCACGAAGATCGGCATCGTAATGCAACGTATCCTAAGACAATTTCATTTGCTTGAAGGCTGTGCGTTCCCAAATCAAGCTCGACACTATGGCATGGTGATGGTGATGAGACGCTGGGTGAGGAAGCTGGTGATGGCTGCCATGATGGCGCCGATGCTGGCAGGGTGCTACGCACCCTATGGCTATCCTGGCTACTATGGGGCAGGTTATCCTTACCCCTATGACTATGGCTACTACTCCGGCCTGTATGGCGGCCCGGCCTATCTGGGCGACTATTACGGCGGGCTGTATGGCGGTGGCATCGGGTATTTCGGGGTGTTCGGCGTTGGCTACCGCGGATTCTATGGCCGCAGCTTCGGCGGCTACTTCGGTCCGGGTTTCGGCTATTCGCGCTTTGCCGGTGGCTATGGCGGCTTCGGCCGTGGCGGAGGCTACGGTGGTCGCTTTGGCGGCGGCTATGGTGGTGGTGGCTATGGCGGCGGCGGCTTCCATGGCGGCGGCGGCTTCGGCGGTGGCTTCCATGGCGGAGGCGGCGGCTTCGGCGGCGGCGGTCATCGTTGAACCAGGTGGCGCAACCCATCACATTTCAAGTTTGACGATCGTCACGCCGTTGGCTCGCTCGACTACCCTGCCCGCTCGCAGCACAAGTTGGTCATTGTAAAGTGCGGCAGCCAATTGCACCGAACGCGGCAACCCGTCCTGCTGGGCGGGCATAGGGACGGTTAATGCTGGCTGCCTGGTGAGATTGTACAGGAAGGTCCACGGCGCCCAATCAACCCATAACGCTTTCACCGGGTCGACTCTGGGCGCATCCGCCAGCATCGGCGGTCCCGGAACCGTCGGGCTTAAGATCAGGTCGTAGCGGCGATGCAGCCCTGCCATCACATGGGCCGCCTCCAACCGTGCGGCCTCGATCTCCAGGTAGGCGGTGGCCAACAAGCCGCCCTCCCGCGCTGCCACCTCCAACAGGCCGTGATCCAGCTTGCCGCGGTCTGCCTCTGCGATCCCGTCGACCAGCCGCGCCAGGGCGACGCCCCACACCCGGGCGAAGATGGCACGGATGTCCGGCAGTTCGGGCGTCACCTCCTCGATCTCGGCACCGGCTTCGGCCAGGATCACCGCGGCTTCCTCGACCGCCGCGATGCCGCCCGCGTCGACCGGCGCCTCGAAGCCCGGGCGCGTCAGCACCGCCACGCGCAGGCCATCCACGCCGCCTGACAACCCGGCCCGCCAGTCCCGTCCGTCATCGGGAAGGCAGTAGGGGTCACGCCCATCGAAACGGGCGATGGCAGACAGCATCAGCGCGCAATCGCCGACGCTGCGGGTCATCGGCCCCGCCACCGCCACGCTGGCGAACGCGCCCAACGGCCATTGCGGCACCCGCCCGAAGCTCGGCTTCAGCCCCACCAGGCCGCACCACGCGGCAGGGATGCGGATCGACCCGCCGGCATCGGTGCCGATGTGGAGTGGCCCGAAGCAAGCCGCACCCG
>CAXSFF010000169.1:0-6588 GCA_964236035.1 uncultured Acetobacteraceae bacterium | reverse complement strand
CGACTGGAAGAGCCTGCACGCCGAGGGCGCCGCCACGCTGGCCGCCGGCGCCACCCTGCCGATGGGCAAGGTCAGCCTGCGCATGACCCGGCTCGACGACCTCCGCCCGCTGATCGGCCAGGCCATCGGCGGCGCCATCACCGCGGACGCCGCGCTGGACGGCAGCGGCGCCAGAATCGATTTGCAGGCCACCAACGCCGGCATCCCGGGCACCCAGGTTGGGCGCGCCCTGCTGAACGCCCGCATCAGCGACCCCACCACGCATCCCGCGGTCGCCGCCATGCTGGACATGCAGGGCATCCAGGCGAGCGGCATCAACGGCTCGGCCAAGCTGGCGGTCAACGGGCCGCAGGACGCGCTGGCGCTGCGGCTGTCCGCGGCGTTGGGCCTGGCCGGCGCGGATGCCACCATCGTCTCGGCGGCGACGCTGAACGCGACGGCCAAGCAGTTGCAACTGGCCAGCTTGCAGACCGTGTGGAAAGGCGAAACGCTGCGGCTGCTGGCCCCGGCGCGGATCAGCTTCGGCAACGGCGTGGCAGTCGACCGCCTGCGCATCGGGCTGCAGCAGGCGGTGCTGGAGCTGGCCGGCAAGCTCACGCCGGCCCTCGACGTTACGGCGTCGCTGCGCGGGGTGACGCCGGACCTCGCCAAGCCGTTCGCGCCGGATGTTGACGCCGACGGGCTGATCACGGCGGACGCCAGGCTGACCGGCACGCCCGCATCGCCCGGCGGCACGGTGCGGCTGTCGGCGGCAGGGCTGCGGATGCGCACGGGCGCGGCGCACGGGCTGCCGCCGGCCAACCTCACGGCGACGGCGCAGCTCATGGGCCATGCGGCGACGGTGGATGCGCGGCTCGTCGCCGGGTCGTCGCGGGTGGCGGTGACGGGGCGCGCGCCGCTGGGGGCGGGGGCGCTGGCGTTGCAGGCGGACGGCGCGGTGGACCTGGCGCTGCTCGACCCCGTGCTGATGGCGGACGGCCGCCGGGCGCGCGGGCAGGTGACGCTGAACGCCGCCATCATGGGCGCCACGACGGCGCCGCAGGTCAACGGCAGCGTCGTGCTGGCGGGCGGCGAGGTGCAGGATTTCGGCCAGGGCGTGCGTCTGACCAACCTCGCCGCCACCCTCCAGGCGACGGGGCAGAGCATCCGCATCGCCAGCCTGACCGGGCGCGCCGGCGCGGGCACGGTCGCCGCGGGCGGCAGCGTCGGCTTGCAGGCGCCGCTGCCCGTCGACCTGACGCTGACCCTGCGCAACGCCCGCCCGTTGCAGAGCGACCGGCTGACCGCAGACCTGGACGCCGACCTGACGGTGCGCGGCGCCCTCGCGACGGAGCTGGCGGTGGGCGGCCACGTCGCCATCAAGCGCGCCGAGATCAACATCCCGGAACACCTGCCGGCCTCGATCGCCGTGCTGAACGTGCGCGTCGCCGGGGCGAAGCCGCCGCCGCCGCCGAAGCCCGCCGCCGTCGTGCGGCTAGACCTGGCGCTGGACACGCCGGGGCAGATCTTCGTGCGCGGCCGCGGCCTGGACGCCGTGCTGGGCGGCAGCTTGCAGGTGCGCGGCAGCACGGCCGCGCCGCAGGTGAGCGGCGGCTTCACGTTGCAGCACGGCACCTTCAGCCTGGCCGGCACCACGTTGACCTTCACCCGCGGCAAGGTGGGGTTCGACGGCGCCGGCGTCACCGGCAAGATCGACCCGTCGCTGGATTTCGAGGCGGATTCCACCAGCAGCAGCGTGACCGCCATGCTGATCGTCGGCGGCACTGCCAGCGCGCCGAAGCTCACCCTGTCCAGCAACCCGCCGCTGCCGCAGGACGAGGTGCTGGCGCAGCTGCTGTTCGGCCGCAGTGCCAAGGAGCTGGGACCGTTCCAGTACGCCGAGATCGCCGCGGCCTTGGCCGACCTGTCGGGCGCGACCAACGGCGCCTCCAACCCGCTGGACCGCGTGCGCAAGGGGCTGGGCCTGGACCGGCTGTCGGTGGGCGCCGGCGCCACCAGCAGCTCGGCCACCATCGAGGCCGGGCGCTACGTGGCGAACGGCGTCTATGTTGGCGCGAAGCAGGGCACCACGGGCGCGCAGACGCAGGCGACGGTGCAGGTGGACATCACCAAGGGGCTGAAGGTGGAGACCGATGTCGGCACGGGCTCGGGCGCCAACAGCGTCGGGGTGACGTACGGGTTCGAGTACTAGGGCTGCGTTCTGCTCCTTCTCCCCTTGCGGGAGGAGGCCGGGAGGAGGGGTGGCCGCGCCAACCACCCTGCGCGCGGCCACCCCTCCCCCAACCCCTCCCGCCCAAACGCTAAGCATTGGGGGAGGGGAGAAGAAGCCGTCGGCGTCAGCTCTCGATCATCTTGCGCAAGGCGAACATGATCGCCGCCCGTTCGGCCGGGTTCAGCGCGCCCATAGTCAGCTCGCTGATCGCCTCGGCCTGCGGGATCATCTGGTCCAGCACCGCGCCGCCTGCCGCCGTGAGGCTGACGATGACCTTGCGCTGGTCGCGCGGGTCCGACTGGAACCCCACCAGGCCGCGCTTGCCCAGCCGGTCGACGATGCCGCGGATGGTCGCCTGGTCGATCCCCGTGGCGCGGATCAGGTCGGCCTGCGCGCTGGCGCCGTGGTCGCGCAGGGCGCACAGGACAACGAACTGGGTCGAGGTCAGCTGCGGGTCGGCGGCGTGCGCCTGGAAGATGGCAAGGTGGCGCTGGTAGGCCCGGCGCAGCAGATGGCCGACCTGCTCGGAAAAATCATAGCCCAGGGCGCCGTCGCCGCCTGCCGGTTTCACTCCGCGATGCTGTCGGCCGGATAGACCACGCGGCCCGCCTCGACCACGGCGCGGCCATCCAGCCTCACGTCGCAACGGCGCAGCGGGATGTCCATGTGGCACGGCGTCTTGCGGCTGCCGCCGACCTCCGTGTTCGGCCCCGTGGAGAACAGGAAGCTGCCGGCGAAGGCGCGGGCGTCCATGCACATGCCGTCGTTGCGGTCGTGCAGGCCCATCGCCGTCCATTGCGCCCGCGGCTGCAGGCCCCAGCCGATGTGCGAGATGCCGTACACCTCGGGGTCCTTGAAGTAGGCCATGTACTCGCGCAGGTACTCGGCGTCGAAGCCGCCATGGATCTTGGTGACGAAGCCGCGCTCGACCTCCAGCGTGATCGTCTCGCGCACGTAGCTTTTGAACGGCAGCAGGATGTCGCCGACGTCGAGCACCAGCGTGCCTTCGGCGGTCTCCTCGTTGGGCCAGGAGAACAGGAATCCACTCGGCCAGTGATCCCAGCGGCCGGGCTCGTCGGCGAAGCCGTATTCGGTGACCGCCGGGTACTGGCCGAGCTTGGCGCGGAAGTCGGTGCCGGCCTTCGAGGTGACCTGGATCGTCTGCGCGGCCTTCAGCACCCGCTCCGCCGCCTGCACCATCGCCTTGTCGGCCGCATTCGGCAGCATGCGCGCCAGCACCTCGGGCGGCTCGACCGCCAGCAGGATGCGGGTGCCAGTCTTGAGGATTTGCTCCTGCTCCGGCGAGTGCAGCAGCAGCATGGTGTCGACCACCAGGTCGGCGCATTCCAGCGCGCGCTGCGCCGCGAGGTTGCCGGTGAGCGACGTGTCGCCGCAGTATCCCGTCATGTCGTTGCCCATGGCACGCGGGTGGTTGAACGACGGCAGCTCGACGCCGAACACCTTGGCGCCGAGCCGCTGCGAGGCCACCATCGCCGCCTTGACGATGCGGTCGTTGGAGTAGTGGCTGCGCAACACCGCCACGCTCTGCGTCCCGTCGACCTTGGACAGCTTCAGCACGTGCTCGAACATCTGGGTGAGTTCGGTATCGCTGACGGGCATCGAGCGTTCCTTCCGGGTCGGGGTTGTGGGCAGGTACTTAGAGCGTATACGCTGACAGACAGCGCTCCAACATTAAAGTTTGCACGTTGCCGGGCAGTATAGCTGCCCTATTGCCAGGCTTCAGCCTAAATACTAGGCAGATCGCTTGCAAGTTGATCAACTGCGCCGACAGATCGTGCAGACTATAACGTCAAACGATAGAAACAGCTTCCTATTTGCAGCGTAGACGCTGTATGTGTGGGCCGCAGGGCAGCGAAGGACGGGATCGTGCAGGGCAAGCAGACCATCGCCGTGGTCGGGGCCGGCCTGGGCGGCGCCATCGCCGGGGCGCTGTTGCAGCAGGCCGGCTTCGCAGTCGACGTGTACGAACAGGCCGAAAGCTTCTGGCGCATCGGCGCCGGCATCCATGTCGGGCCCAACGTCATGAAGGTGTTCCGCCAACTCGGCCTTGAAGAGCAGCTGTGCGCCATCGGCTCGCACCCGGATTTCTGGTTCAGCCGCGACGGCGAGACCGGCGACTACGTGGCGCGCATCCCGCTCGGCGCGTTCGCGGTCAAGGAATACGGCGCCGCCTACATCACCGTGCACCGCGCCGACATGCACGCGCTGGAGCTGACAGCGCTCGCCCCCGGCAGCCTGCATTTCGACAAGAAGCTCGCCGGCGTCAGCGAGCGTGACGATGACGTGCTGCTCACCTTCGAGGACGGCAGCACCGCCGCCGCCGGCATCGTCATCGCCGCCGACGGCATCAACTCCCGCCTGCGCGAGGCCCTGCTCGGCGTCGAGCAGCCGACCTACAGCGGCTGGGTCGGCCACCGCTCGCTCATTCATGGCGACAAGCTGCGCGACCGCGGCTTCGACTTCGAGGACTGTGTGAAGTGGTGGTCCGCCGACCGCCACATGATGGTGTACTACACCACGGCGTCGCGCGACGAATACTACTACGTCACCGGCGCGCCGCACCCGGCCTGGGACATCCAGGGCGCCTTCGTGCCCAGCAGCCGCGAGGAGATGCGCGAGGCGTTCGCCAGCTACTGCCCGCTGGTGCAGACGCTGATCGAGCTGTCGGAGGAGGTCACCAAATGGCCGCTGCTGACCCGCTCGCCGCTGCCGGTGTGGAGCCGGGGCCGGGTCGTGCTGCTGGGCGATGCCTGCCATCCGATGAAGCCGCACATGGCGCAGGGCGCCGGCATGGCGATCGAGGATGCGGCGATGCTGACCCGCTGCCTGGCCGAGACAGGCCTGACCGACTACGCAAGCGGGTTCGCCTTGTACGAGGCCAACCGCAAGGAGCGCGCGACCCGGGTGCAGTCGGTCTCCAACGCCAACACCTTCCTGCGCACCCAGCAGGACCCGGCCTGGGTGTACGGCTACGACGTGCTCACGCAACCGCTGCGGTCATCGGCCGCAGCGTAGCCACGCAACAGACCGGAGTGTGACCAGCATGTTGACTAGACGCGTCCTGCTTGGGACGGCCGCCGCCGGGTTGGCGGCGCCCGCCATCGTGCGTGCCCAGGGCGACGGGCCGATCCGCATCGGCGAGATCAACAGCTACACGGCGGCCCCCGCGTTCACCCTGCCGTACCGCAGCGGCTGGCAGCTGGCGGTCGAGGAGATCAATGCCAAGGGCGGCGTCGACGGCCGCAAGCTCGAAGTGGTCAGCCGCGACGACGCCGGGCAGCCGGCCAACGCCACCCGGCTGGCGGGCGAGCTGCTCACCGACGCCAAGGTCGACCTGCTGGCGGGCGGCTTCCTGTCCAACGTCGGGCTGGCGCTGAGCGATTTCGCCGCCCGGCAGGACAAGGTTTACATCGCCGGCGAGCCGCTGGCCGACTCGCTGGTGTGGGACAAGGGCAACGCGACCTGCTTCCGGCTGCGCGCGTCGACCTACATGCAGGTCGCGATGATGATGCCCGACGTGGCCAAGCTGAAGGCAAAGCGCTGGGCGACGGTGGCGCCGAACTACGAATACGGGCAGTCGGCGGTGAAGTGGTTCAAGCAGCTGCTGGCGGCGGCGCGGCCGGACGTGGAGTTCGTCGCCGAGCAGTGGCCGGCGCTGGGCAAGATCGACGCCGGCGCCACGGTGCAGGCGCTGGCCGACGCCAAGCCGGACGGCATCTTCAACGTGACATTCGGCCCCGACCTCACCAACTTCGTCCGCCAGGGCAACACCCGCGGCCTGTTCGACGGGCGCGACGCCGTTTCCGTACTGACGGGGGAGCCGGAATACCTGATCCCTCTGGGCGACGAGACGCCGGCGGGCTGGCTGGTCACGGGCTACCCCGTGGGCCAGGTCGACACCCCCGCCTGCCGCAATTTCGAGGCGGCGTACCAGGCGCGCTTCAAGGAGGCGCCGAAGATGGGCTCCGTGGTCGGCTATGCGCTGATCCAGTCGATCGTGGCGGGGGTCCAGCGGGCCGGCGGCATGGACACGGCCAAGCTGGAGGCCGGATTCGCCGGCGCAGCGTTCGACACCCCGTTCGGCCCGTCAGTGTACCGCGCGGTCGACCATCAGAGCACGTTCGGCACCTTCGTCGGCCGTCTGGCGCTGAAGGACGGCGCCGGCACGATGGCCGATTGGCACTACGTGAGCGGCCAGGACGCGCAGCCCTCCGAGGCCGAAGTGCGCAAGCTGCGGCCGAACACGTAGCCGCAAGCTCGGGTGAGCTTCTTCCTGATCCATCTGCTGACGGGGCTGGCCGGAGCGTCCTCGCTGTTCCTGGTGGCGTCCGGGCTGACGGTGATCTTCGGCGTCA
>CAXSFF010000168.1:0-6593 GCA_964236035.1 uncultured Acetobacteraceae bacterium | reverse complement strand
GCGCGCGGCCCTGGATTGCCACACCGCCAAGCAGCGGTTCGCAATGACGGCAAACGGATTGGGAGATCATCGTGCGGCGGCCTCGGCCCTGCCCCAGCGCAGGAAGCCCGTGATGCGCCAGGACAGCGAGCGCCGCATCGTCGCCAGATCGTTGCCTAGCGCCGCATTATCCCGCGTCAGCCGCGCGAACTCGGTCTGGCCCAGGTGGAACGTCCGCTGGCTCATGGCAAGCGCCGCCTGCATGTGGGCCAATTCGGCGGTCAGCCGGTCGCGTTCGGCGGCCCAGTCGCCCGGCTCCAGCGGGGCTGGCGATGGCTCCGCAATACCGCCCGGTTCGATGAGCAGGCTGTCGGGCAGCGCATGCCCGGCCCGGTCGGACGCCAGCGCGATCAGGTACATCGGGTCTCGCAGGCCGCCTTGGGCAAACCCGTTCGGGCCGTGACGCTCGAACACCAGCATGGGCGGCCGCAGGTCCCCCGCCTCGCCCACCAGCGCCGAACCCTGCACGATGCGCTGGCCCAGCAGCGCCACGTGCGCGAACTGCCCCCGCAGCAACGCCATGAACTCGGCACGCGACAGCTCGCGGACATGGAACGGGTTGGGCGCCTTGCCCGGCGGCGAGTACGCACCCCGCTCCGGCGAGCTGACGATGAAGCGTCCGCCCGGCCGCAGCACCCGGCGGATTTCGGCCAGGAACTCCGCCTGCTCGGCGAAATGCTCGATGGTCTCGAACGACACGGCGGCGTCGACGCTGGCGTTGGGCAGCGGGATGCGCCGCGCGTCGCCCGCCATGAAGCGCAGGTTGTCGGCGCGGTAGCTGACCTGGGCGTGCGCCACGCTCGCCGGGTCGAGTTCGACGCCGACCACGGAGGCCGCCGTCTGCGCCAGCAGCGCGCTGCCGTAGCCCTCGCCCGAGGCGATGTCGAGCACGTCCAACCCGGCGCACAGCGCGCGCGCCAGGACATAGCGGTGCAGGTGCTCGGTCTCGACCTGGCCGCCCGCCAGCGTGGTCAGCCGCTCGCCGGTCCATGGCAGCGGCGCCGGCGGCATCGGACGTTCGAACAGCTCAGCCATCAAGGGTGCCCTTGCGGAACGCCGCGGCGGGGTACGCGCCGAGCACGCGCACCACCTTCGAGAAGAACGCCAACTCTTCCATCGCGCGGATCACGTTGGCATCGTCCGGATGGCCGTCCACGTCGCACAGGAACTGGGTCGCGGTGAACTCGCCGGCCAGCATGTAGCTCTCCAGCTTGGTCATGTTCACGTCGTTGGTGGCGAACCCACCGAGGCATTTGTACAGCGCCGCCGGCACGTTGCGGGTGTGGAACACGAACGTCATCATGGTGTCAGGCGCACCCGGCGGCGGCACGGCGGCGTCGCCCGCGGTGATGTAGAACCGCGTGGTGTTGTGCGGCGCGTCCTCCACGTTGGGCGCCAGCACGGCAAGGCCATACAGCTGTGCCGCCAGCGACGACGCGACGGCCGCATCCGCCGGGTCGTCCAGCGCCGCCACCACCTGCGCCGCGACGGCGGTGTCCGACTCGACCACCGGCAGCGCATCGAGGCGGCGGATCAGCCGGCGCACCTGGCCCAGCGCCACCGAATGCGAGTGGATGCGGCGCACGTCCTCGATGCACGCGCCGGGCGGGCCGAGCAGGCAGTGCTCGACGCGCTGGAAGTGCTCGCCGACGATGTGCAGGCCGCTTTCCGGCAGCAGCGCGTGGATGTCCGGCACCCGGCCGGCGAGGCTGTTCTCGCACGGCAGCATGGCAAAGCGGGCGGCGCCGCTGCGCACGGCGTCGATAGCGACCTGGAACGTGGCGCAGGGCAGCGGCGTCTCCTCCGGCAGCGCGCTGCGGCAGGCGAGGTCGGAATACGCGCCGGCGATGCCCTGGAACGCGACGGTCATGCCAGCAGCGCCCGGGCGCGCGCCAGGTCCGCCGGGGTGTCGACGCCGAACGGCCCGGCGTCGATCCGCGTGCAGGCGATGCGCATGCCGGCCTCCAACGCCCTGAGCTGTTCCAGCGCCTCGCGCCGTTCCAGCGGGCTTTCCGGCAGGGTGACGAACCGCTCCAGCGCGGCCCGGCGGTAGGCGTAGATGCCGATGTGATGCCACAGCGGCCCGGCCCCCGCGGGCACGATCGAGCGCGAGAAATACAGCGCCATGGCCGTCGCCGCCCCCTCCGCGAAGGCGCAGGCGGCCTTCACCACGGATGGCACAATCGCCTCCTCGGCGGAGTGGATCGGGCTCACCAGGGTCGCGATGTCGATGGCCGGGTCGTCCAGGGGCGCGATCACGGCACGCAGGGCGGCAGGCACGATGGTGGGGAAATCCCCTTGCAGGTTGACCACCACGTCGTGCCGCCGCTCCGGGTCGAGGATCGCCAGCGCGGCATGGACCCGGTCGGAGCCGGACGGCAGCGCCGGGTCGGTCAGCACGGCGATGCCCCCGGCGGCGTGGACGGCGTCGGCGACCGCGATCTCGGCGCAGGCGACGGCAACGGGACCGATCTCCGCCCGCAGCGCGCGCTCCAGCACGTGGACGATCATGGGCCGGCCGGCGATGTCGGCCAGCGGCTTGCCAGGCAGGCGAGTCGACGCCATGCGAGCGGGGATCAGGATAATGGGGTTCACAGGCTCTCGGGTTGCTGCGGCGGCAGCGGTTGCGTAGGGTGGGCAACCTATGACCCCGCCACGGCAGGCGCAAATCCGGGAAGGACCCGCCCGCTTGGACCGCGCCAGCCCGACCCGCCCGCCATCTCTGTACGCGCCCATCGCCGCCGCCGAGGCCGCCGCCGACGCGGCAGGCGCGGTCATCCGCCGCCACTTCCGCCAAAACGTCGCCGCCGACCTCAAGGCCGACGCCAGCCCCGTCACCATCGTCGACCGCGAGGCGGAACAGGCGATGCGCGCCGCGCTGGAGCAGCATTGCCCAGGCTACGCCGTGCTCGGCGAGGAGGGCGGCGCGTCCGGCGGCGACACCCGGTTCCGTTGGGTGCTGGACCCGATCGACGGCACCCGCGCCTTCATCACGGGGCGCCCCGTGTTCGCGACGCTGCTGGCGCTGCTCGACGGCGACACCCCCGTGCTGGGCGTGATCGACCAGCCCGTCACCGGCGAGCGCTGGGTCGGTGTAGCCGGGCGCCGCACCCGCTTCCGCGGCCCGTTCGGCGGCGTCGCCGGCTGCCGCCCCTGCCCCGCGCTGGACCAGGCGGAGCTGAGCTGCACCTCGCCGGAGATCTTCACCGCGCAGTCCGTGCCGCGCTGGCAACGCCTGGCCGGCGGCGTGCGCCGGGTGTCCTGGGGCGGCGACGGCTACGCCTACGGCCTGCTGGCGCTGGGTCAGATCGACGTCATCGCCGAGGACACGCTGCATCTATGGGACTGGGCCGCGCTGGTCCCCGTGGTAGAGGGCGCCGGTGGCCGCATCACCGATTGGGCGGGCGGCACGCTGCGCCCCGACGGCCCGGGCCAGGTGCTCGCCGTGGGCGACCCGGCGTTGCTGCCCGCCGCCGCCGTCGCCCTCGAACCGCAATAAAGGAACGCTATGCGTCGCCTGCTCGCCCTGTTGATGTTGTTCGCCGCCCCCGCGGCAGCCGAGCCGACCTATGCGCTGTCTCTGCTGGCGCCGCCGAAGCTGCCGGCCGATTTCGCGTACTTCCCGCATGTGAACCCGGACGCGCCGAAGGGCGGCGACGTGGTGCTGTCGGCGGTCGGCACCTTCGACAGCTTCAACCCGTTCATCGTGCGCGGCACGGCGGCGGAAGGCGTCGCGCGTATCTGGGATTCGATGCTCGCCGCCAACGCCGACGAGGCCTCCGCCGCCTACGCGCACCTGGCGGAGTCGGTGGACGTGGCGGCGGACCACCTTTCGGTCGCCTTCACCCTGCGTCCGCAGGCGCACTTCAACGACGGCACCCCCGTCACCGCGCGCGATGTGGCCTGGACCTTCACCACGCTGCGCGAGAAGGGGCGGCCGTTCTACCGCAGCTACTACGCCGACGTGGCCGACGTGGCGGTGGAGGGCGACCGCCGGGTGGTGTTCCACTTCAAGTCGGCCGAGAACCGCGAGCTGCCGTTGATCATCGGCCAGATGGCGGTGCTGCCGGAGCATTTCTGGCAGGGCCGCGACTTCGCCGCCCCGCTCAGCGAGCCGCCGCTGGGCAGCGGCGCATACCGCGTCGAGCGCTTCGACCTGGGGCGCACGGTGGCGTACCGCCGGGTGCCGGACTGGTGGGCGGCGGAGCGGCCGACCGGGCGCGGGCTGAACAACTACGGCGGCATCCGCGTCGAGTATTTCCGCGACCCCACCGTGGCGTTCGAGGCGTTCAAGGCGGGGCAGATCGACCAGCGCGTCGAGAACTTCGCCAAGCGCTGGGCCACCGAATACGACTTCCCCGCGGTCGGGCGCGGCCTGGTGAAGATGGAGGCGGTGCAGCAGCATCTGCCCACGGGGATGCAGGCGTTCGCGATGAACGCGCGGCGCCCCGTGTTCCACGATGCCCGGGTGCGCGCGGCGATGATCCAGATGCTGGATTTCCAGTGGATGAACAAGAACCTGTTCTACGGCAACTACACCCGCACCGAGAGCTACTTCAGCAACAGCGACTTCGCTTCCTCCGGCGTGCCGGCGGGCGCGGAGCTGGCATTGCTGGAACCGTACCGCGGCCAGTTGCCGCCGGCGCTGTTCACCCAGCCCTATGCGCTGCCGACGACCGACGGCTCCGGCAACAACCGCGACGGCCTGCGGCGGGCGCTGGACCTTCTGAAACAGGCGGGTTGGGACATCAAGGACCGCAAGCTGGTCGAGGCCGCCGGCAACCAGATGAGCTTCGAGCTGCTGCTCAACGAGCCGGCGTTCGAACGCATAGGCTTGCCCTACGTGCAGGCGCTGCAGCGGCTCGGCATCGACGCGCACATCCGCACCATCGACGCCTCGCAGTTCCAGAAGCGCATGGACGACGTGGACTTCGACATGGCGGAGGCGTCGTTCCCGGAGGGCGAGTCGCTCGGCAACGAACAGGTGGACTACTGGACCTGCGAGTCCGCCAAGCAGCCGGGCACGCAAAACGTCGCCGGCGTGTGCGACCCCGTGGCCGACGCGCTGATCGCCCATTTGGTGGCGGCGAAGGACTACGGCGACCTGGTCGCCACGGCGCACGCCCTGGACCGCGTGCTGCTGTGGGGCAACTACGTCGTGCCGCAATGGTTCCTGCAGAAGGTCCGCGTCGCCTACTGGGACCGTTTCGGCTTCCCGAGCCAGCCCGTACGCACGGGTGTCGACTTCAGCAGCTGGTGGGTCGACCCGGCGCTCGCCCGCGCCACCGACGCGGCGCGCGCTGCGCACTGATGGGCGCCTACCTGCTGCGGCGGCTGCTGCTGGTCATCCCCACATTGTTCGGCATCATCACCATCAACTTCGCCGTGGTGCAATTGGCGCCCGGTGGCCCCGTCGAGCAGATGATCGCCGAGCTGCGCGGCAAGGGCGCCACCATGGACCGCGTCACCGGCGGCGGCTCGGAGGTCGCGGCGGCGCCGAGCCTCGACTCAGGCTCGGCTTATCGCGGCCGGCGCGGGCTGGACCCGCAGGTGGTGGCCGACATCCAGAAGATGTTCGGCTTCGACAAGCCGCCGCTGACCCGGTACTTCGATATGATCGGCAGCTACCTGCGCTTCGATTTCGGCCGCAGCTTCTTCCGCGACAGTTCCGTGCTCGGCCTGGTGCTGCAGAAGCTTCCCGTCAGCGTCTCGATCGGGTTGTGGTCGACGCTGCTGATCTACCTGGTGTCGATCCCGCTCGGCATCGCCAAGGCGGTGCGCGACGGCAGCGGCTTCGACGTCGCCACCAGCGCCGCCGTGCTGGTGGGCTACGCCGTGCCCGGGTTCCTGTTCGCGATCCTGCTGGTGGTGGTGTTCGCCGGCGGCAGCTTCTTCAACTGGTTTCCCTCGCGCGGGCTGACCAGCGAGGGCTCCGGCGACTGGGCGTGGCCGGCGCGGGCGGCGGACTACGGCTGGCACATGGTGCTGCCGACCATCGCCCTGGTGGCGGGCGGGTTCGCCAGCCTGACCATCCTGACCAAGAACTGCTTCCTGGAGGAGATCGGCAAGCAGTACGTGCTGACGGCGCGGGCGAAGGGGGCAACGGAGAATCGCGTGTTGTACGGCCATGTGTTCCGCAACGCGATGCTGCTGATCGTGGCCGGCTTCCCCGCCGCGTTCATCGGCATCCTGTTCAGCTCGGCGCTGCTGGTGGAGATCGTGTTCTCGCTCGACGGGCTGGGGTTGCTCGGGTTCGAGAGCGCGATCCGGCGGGACTACCCCGTGGTGTTCGGCACGCTGTACATGTTCACGCTGCTGGGGCTGGTGCTGCAGGTGATCGGCGACCTGCTCTATACCGTCGTGGACCCGCGCATTGATTTCGAGGCGCGGCGGTGATGGCGTCGGCATCGCGATGAGCGCAGCAATGCGGCGGCTTCAGGATACCGGCGCGCACGGCAAGGCTGCCTGCTCCCTCTCCCTCCGGGAGAGGGCCGGGGTGAGGGAGGCCGCACGCGCGAACCTCGGCCCAGCCAAACCGGCTCCCGCGCGGGAAG
>CAXSFF010000167.1:0-6597 GCA_964236035.1 uncultured Acetobacteraceae bacterium | reverse complement strand
GGGACGATGACGAAGAAGCCCCACATGCCGAAGATGATGGACGGCACCGCCGCCAGCAGCTCGACCGCCGTGCCGACCGAGCGGCGCATCCACTGCGGCGCCATCTCCGTCAGGAAGAACGCGATGCCGAACGCCAGCGGCACGGAGATGACCAGGCCGATGATCGCCGTGGCGATGGTGCCGTAGACGGGGATCAGCGCGCCGTACTGGTCCTGCACGGGGTCCCAGTCGGAGCTGGTGAGGAAGCCGGGGCCGAAGGTGGCGAAGGCCTGCCACCCGCCCAGGAACAGCACCACGATGATCGCGCCCAGCAGTAGCAGCACCAGGACGCCTGACGCCGTCGCCAGGCCGGCGAAGATCGTGTCGCCGTTCATGGCGCGGCGCTTGGTCTCTGAGAAGGCGCTTGAAGCTTGTGGCACCGAATGATCCGTTTTTAGAGGCAGCAAGGCTGGGCTCCCCCTCCGGTGGCGTTCCACTTGGCCGAAGGGGCCAAGCGGAACCTTTAGCCACCTACGCCCAGACCCGCAAAAGGCCGTCGTGCGATAGCATGCTGCGCGTGACGGCCCTTTGAACCCTTAATTAAAAGGTTTCCAAAGGACGACCGTCCTTTGGCGGGTTTCAGGGCAGAGTCCTGACCTTACTTATACACCGCCGCGCCGTTAAACTTGATCTGCGTGCGCCAGGCATTGCGCACGGTGTCCTGCACGCTGGCCGGCAACGGGATGTAGTCGAGCTGTTCGGCGATGGCGCCGCCGCTCTTGTACGTCCAGTCGAAGAACTTCATCACGTCCGCGCTGTGCGCCTGGTCCTTCGGGTCCTTCGGCAGCAGGATGAAGGTCGGCGACACGATCGGCCAGGCGGTGGCGCCGGGCAGGTCGATCAGGCTGACGGCAAAGTTCGGCGCCCCGGTCCAGTCGCCGGCGGAGGCGGCAGCCTGGTAGGCGGCGGTGCTCGGCTTGACGAAGTTGCCGGCCTTGTTGCGCAGCTGCGTGGTGGTCAGGTGGTTCTGCGTGGCGTAGGCGTTCTCCACGTAGCCGATGCCGCCGCGGGTGTTGCGCACGGTGCCGGCGACGCCGTCATTGCCCTTGGCCCCCGCGCCGGCCGGCCATTTGACGCTGGTGCTGGCGCCGACATGGTCCTTCCAGTCAGGGCTGGCCGACGACAGGTAGGAGGTGAACACGAACGAGGTGCCGGAAGCTTCCGCGCGGTACACCGGTGCGATGGCGAGGTTCGGCAAGCTCACGCCGCGGTTCATCTCCACCAGCTTGGGGTCGTTCCACTTGGTGATCTTGCCGGCGTAGATGTCGGCGACCATTTCGCCCGACAGCTTCAGTTCGTCCTGCTTCACGTCCGGCAGGTTCACGATGACGACGACGGCGCCCATCACGGTCGGGAACTGCAGCAGGTTGGCGGAGGCGAGCTTCGCCGGGTCCATCGGGGCGTCGGACGCGCCGAAATCGACGGTGCGGTTGGTGATCTGGTTCTGGCCGCCGCCAGAGCCGATTGCCTGGTAGTTCAGCTCGACGCCGATGGCCGGTTTGGCCGCCTCGCCCCACTTTGCATACACGGGGGCCGGGAAGGTGCCGCCGGCGCCGGTGATCTGTTGGGCGTGGGCGGCGATGCCTCCAGCCGCGATGAGGGCGATCACCTTGAGAGAGATATTCATGAGGTCTCCTGATGGGCGCATGAGCTGGCCGCCTGGGTCGTCCGGTCCGGCCATCCTGCATTGAACGGGGCGGACCCTAGCGGCCAGTGGGGACCGTCGTGTTTCAGTCCCATGAAGCTTTCATGACACCAGCCACCAAACGCGCGAGTTTCGTAATGATTTTGGGACGACTCTCATGGAATAATCCAGCATCTTGCACCCGGTTGATGGCTTATAGCAAATACTAGCGCCCGACAGCCGGATTCCTCTTGCGCCTGTATAATTAGCTCATAAGTTAATGAACGCTATAAATCATAAAAAGCTGGGAGGTGCTGATGTTCGACCAGGATGGAACGCATACGTGGATTGGCATGATGCTGATCGGGCTTAGCACAATCAGCACGACGCAGATGATCTATTCGATCTGCCAATGGCTTTTCTGACCGATCATGCCAGGACGAAGATCATTTCAGCCTGGGGCGGCTGCCGGGCCGGGATGGTGGGCGGTACAAGGATTGAACTTGTGGCCCCCGCCGTGTCAAGGCGATGCTCTACCGCTGAGCTAACCGCCCATCCCAGGCCGTCTCTCCTAGCGCCAACCGTGGCCGCCTGCAACCCATCCTGACAGGCCTCGACACCGTCCTGGCGACAGAACACGAACATGCGGGATGACACGACAGCCCGCTGGCGCTTCAATGGGCCATGGACCAGCCCGATCTCCGTCTGACCGCCACGCCAGGTTCCGCGATCTCCGCCACCGCTTTCAGTGCCGCTGACGCGCTGCCTTCGGGCGACCCTGGCTCGCGGCCCGTGATCGACCCGCCATTCCTTCTGCTGGCGCCGCCGCGGCAGACCATACCCCTGGTCGTCGCCTCGCCGCATTCCGGCCGCGCCTACGCGCCGGCCTTCCTGCAGGCCGCCCGCCTGGACCCGCTCGACCTGCGGCGCAGCGAGGACAGCTTCGTCGAGGAGCTGTTCGAAAGCGCCCCCCGCCATGGCGCTCCCTTGCTCTGCGCGCAGTTCCCGCGGGCGTTCTGCGATCCCAACCGCGAGGCGTGGGAACTCGACCCGGCGATGTTCGCCGACCCATTGCCCGCCTGGGTCAACACCACCAGCCCGCGCGTCGGCGCCGGGCTCGGCACCATCGCCCGCGTGGTGACCTCGGGCGAGGCGATCTACCGCGACAAGCTGCGCTGGGCGGAGGCGCAGGAGCGGGTGCGGACCTGTTGGCAGCCCTACCACGACGCGCTGGACGGCCTGATCCAGAGCACCCGGGACCGCTTCGGCCGCTGCCTGTTGTTGGACTGCCACTCGATGCCGGCTGGCGCGGGCCGGCTGGCAGGGCCGGATTTCGTGCTGGGCGACGTGCACGGCACCGCCTGCGCCCCGCGCCTCACCGGCCTGGTGGAGCAGTTCCTGACCGCGCACGGCTACGATGTCCGCCGCAACGACCCCTATGCCGGCGGCTACGTGACGCGGCATTACGGACGCCCGCGCGAAGGCGTCCACGCCTTGCAGATCGAGATTGCCCGCCGTCTCTATATGGATGAGGCCGCGCTACGGAAGGCTAGCGGCTTCGACGGCCTGCAGACGAAGCTGGATGCCTTGCTGGGTGAGGTCGCCATCCATTGCGCGGCTTTGCTGGAGCCGATGTGATCCGTCGCAAGACGCGCGCCGCGTCCCAAAAAAAGTGGCGATGCCTTGCGGCACCGCCAAGTTTAGGGAGGAAACGTCCAAGAAACGGCGAAGCCGAAGCGTCGCCGCAACACAGACATAGGATTGCGACGGCCACCGTGCAAGCATTTTTTTGCAGTGCAGCAATTCTTAAGCCTTCGCTCGCCGGCAACGGTTTGGTAACCCTTCGGGCGCATAGATCGGCGATGCCGCGACACATACTCGTGCTGGTCTGCCTGGGATATTGGCTCGGGATGCCCGCGTCCGTGTCGGCGCGGCCCAGCCTGCCATCCAGCATCCCCGCGGCGTCCGCGCTGTGCCGCAGCGCGATCCTGGCGGCGGAGCATGCCGTGCACCTGCCCGACCGCCTGCTGGACGCGATCGCCGTGGTCGAAAGCGGACGGCGCGACCCCGTCAGCGGCACCGTCTATCCCTGGCCCTGGACCATCAATGTCGAAGGCGTCGGCCATTTCTATGAGTCGAAGGCGGAGGTGATCGCCGCGGTGCGGGATTTCCAGGCTCATGGCGCGCGGTCGATCGACGTCGGCTGCATGCAGATCAACCTGTTGCAGCATCCCACCGCGTTCGCGTCGCTCGATCAGGCCTTCGACCCCGTCATCAACGCCGATTACGGCGCCCGCTTCCTGTTGCAGCTGTTCAACGAGACCAACGCCTGGCCCGGCGCCGCTGCCGCGTATCATTCCCGGACCCCGGACATCGGCGCCGACTACGCCCGCAAGGTGCTGGCGGCCTGGGGCGTCCCGCTGCCCCCGGTCGGCGGCCAATCTGTCCAGACCGCACCGCCGCCACCGCCGCGGGTGCAGGAAGCCAGCGTGGCGCCGGCCGGGCGGGTCGCGGTCATGCTGCCGACGGGAACGGAGGCCATCCGCGTCATGCCGCTGCCGACCGGCGGCGCCATAGCGAGCGGGCGTGGGCTGGACGCCTACCGGGCGGCGCCGATCAGCTTCGCGCTCCGGATGCCGCGCGGCAGCTAGGCCGTCGCTTTCCCGCCCTGAGAAAGCGGGTATTTTTGCGTAGCCGAGCCGGATCGAATATTAATTTTGCTTTTGGTGCACCGGCAGGGCGAGTCTGCTACAGGCAACCCAACAGGGTGATCGAACGAACAGCAGGAGCGGGCATGGCTATCGGCATGGATGCAGCTATGCGTCGCTTCTCCTGGTTGGCCTTCTTTGCATCCAGCGTCGGAGCGGCGGCGCAGCCGGCCACCGCGCCGGCACAGCCCGCCATTCCCGTCAGCGTGGCGCAGGCGTCGAAGCAGGACATCTCCATCTTCGACCGCGGCATCGGCACCGTGCAGCCGCTGCAATCCGTGCTGGTGCGCGCCCGGGTCGACGGCACCATCGACCACATCGCCTTCACCGAGGGGCAGGAGGTCCATCCGGGCGACCTGCTGCTGGTCATCGACCCGCGCCCGTACCAGGCAGCCTACGACCAGGTCGCGGCGAAGAAGGCGGCCGACCTGGCCCAACTCGGCAACTTCAAACGCGACCTCGGCCGCTTCAGCGAGCTGGCCCGCAGCGACTTCGCCTCCCGCCAGAGCGTCGACACCCAGGCCGCGTCGGTCAGCCAGGGCGCGGCGACGGTGGCGGCCGATGACGCCGCCGTCTCGATGGCCAAGCTCAACCTCGATTTCACCCGGGTGGTGGCGCCGATCGGCGGCCGCGTCGGGCTGCGCCTGGTCGACGAGGGCAACCTGGTGCACGCCAGCGACGCCGCCGGGCTGGTGACCATCAACCAGGTGCATCCGATCTCCGTCGTGTTCACGCTGCCGCAGGACCAGTTGCCGTCCGTGCAGGACGCCATCCATGGCGGCCGGCCTTTGCTGGCGCTGGCCTACGGCTCGGACGGCAAGACGCTGCTCAGCCAGGGCACGCTGCTGACCTTGGACAACGCGATCGACACCACCACGGGGACGATCAAGCTGAAGGCGAGCTTCGCCAACGCCGACGACCGCCTGTGGCCGGGCCAGTTCGTCAACGTCCACCTGCAACTGCACGTGCAGCCCGGCGCCGTCGTGGTGCCGGACGCGGCCGTCATGCACGGCGTCAACGGCCTGTATGTCTACATGGTGAAGCCTGACAACACAGCGGCCGTGCAGCCGATCGAGATCGGACAGGACGACGGCAAGGTGACGGTCGTCACCGCCGGGCTGTCCGGCAGCGAGACTATCGTCGTGGGCGGCCAATCCCGGCTGACAAACGGCATCCGCGTGGCTGGCACGGCGTTGCGGACGGGTGAACAGCGGGGCAATCCGGCTCCGGCCAGCGCGGGCGGCTGAGCGGCATGAGCATTTCCACTCCCTTCATCAAGCGGCCGATCGCCACCTCCCTGCTGATGGCGGCATTGCTGCTGGTCGGCATCGCCGCCTACCCGCTGCTGCCGGTGGCGCCGCTGCCGCGGGTCGACTTCCCGACCATCGCCGTGGCCGGGTCGCTGCCGGGCGCCTCGCCGGAGACGATCGCCTCCACCGTCGCCCAGCCGCTGGAACGCCAGTTCGCCCAGATCGCCGGCGTGTCGCAGATGACCTCGGTCAGCGTGCTGGGCAGCACCCAGGTGACGATCCAGTTCGACCTCGACCGCAACATCGACGCTGCCGCCGGCGACGTGCAGGCGGCGATCAACGCGGCCGGCGGGCAGCTGCCGAAGAACCTGCCCAGCCCGCCAACCTATCGCAAGGTCAACCCGGCGGACAGCCCGATCCTGATCTTGGCGGTGCAGTCCGACATGCTGCCGCTGATCGAGGTGGACGATTGGGCCGACAACGTGCTGGCCCAGCAGATCAGCCAGATCAGCGGCGTCGCCCAGGTCAGCCTCGGCGGCGAGCAGAAGCGCGCCGTGCGGGTGCAGGTCGACCCGGCTCGGCTGGCGGCGATGGGCATGACGCTGGAGGACGTGCGCAACACGCTCACCAACGCCACCGTCAACAGCGCCAAGGGCTCCATCAGCGGCGCGCGGCAGTCCCTGGCGGTGTATGACAACGACCAGCTGACCAAGGCGTCGGAATACAACAACGTTATCCTCGCCTACCGCAACGGCGCCCCCGTGCGGGTGAGCGACATCGGCGTCGCCATCGACGGGCCGGAGAACGCCCAGGTCGCCGGCTGGCAGAACGGCAAGCGCGGCATCCAGCTGTTCGTCTTCAAGCAGCCCGGCGCCAACGTCATCGACACCGTCAACCAGATTCGCGCCGAGCTGCCGCGGCTGCAAGGCGCCATCCCGCCCTCGGTGAAGGTCGACACCATCATCGACCGCACCCT
>CAXSFF010000166.1:0-6604 GCA_964236035.1 uncultured Acetobacteraceae bacterium | reverse complement strand
GCTGGGCCGCTTGCTGGACTTGTTCGAGGTGGAGTCCGGCACCGTGCGCCGCTGGCGCGAGCCGGAACAACCCTAGGTTCCAAGATGGCCGAGCAGCACGCCAACGAGGTCGCCGGCCAACGCCGGGTCATAATGACGCAGGCTTGTGGCCGCGCGTTCCGTTGCCGTGCCGCCGCCAGGCGGTAGCGGGGGCAAGGCCTGCATCAGCTTGCGTTGCGCGCTCCGTTCCGCCTCCAGTTCCGCGGCGGCGACGTGACGGCGAACGGCATCTTCGCCCGCCGGCTTCAATGCCCGCCGCAGGGCGCGCAGCGGCAGGATGGTTTGCATGCGCCAGGGCAGGACGGCAGCGTCGAGGCGGGCGATGTCGTCGCATTCGAGCGCCTCCAGGCCCAGGCTTGCCGCAAAAAGCAGCAGAAGAAGGATACTGACGTCCGCGTCCTGGCCATCCTGCAGGGCCAGACAGGCAGCGGCGGCACCAGGCTTGCCGTAGAACGCCAGCGACCACGTCCAGAATTGCTCGGCAGTCACGGTCATGGGACAGATGGCTCCTTGAGTTCCACCAGCACGGCGGGCGCCATGCTGGCAACGGGCACGGTTTCGTCCCATTTAGCGGTGGTGGATCAGCATCCCTTGCCCACCGAGCCTGGCCTGAGCGGCAACGGCTTCATTGAACGCGGCACGCCCGCCTTCCTGCGGACCATCGCCGCGTTGTTCGCCGCCGGGTTCGCGACGTTCGCACTGCTCTACTGCGTGCAGCCGTTGATGCCGGAGTTCTCCCGCGACTTCGGCCTGAGCGCATTCGACAGCAGCCTGTCGCTGTCCCTTACCACGGGGCTGCTCGCGTTTTCCATGCTGGCCGCCAGCGCCGTGTCCGAGCGTTACGGGCGCAAGCCGGTGATGCTTGCCTCTGTCCTGGCATCCGCCATGCTGACCTTGATCGCTGCCATGACGCCGCACTGGTCCGAACTGCTGGTGGCCCGCGCCCTGATGGGCCTCACGCTCAGCGGGCTGCCCGCCGTCGCCATGGCCTATGTCGGCGAAGAGATGCACCCGAGGTCGGTCGGCCTGGCAATGGGCCTCTACATCGGCGGCAGCGCGTTGGGCGGCATGTCGGGCCGCCTGGTCACCGGCGTGCTGACCGACCTGCTGGGCTGGCGCGCCGCCATGTTCGGCATCGGTCTGCTTGGCCTGGTTGCCAGCCTGCTGTTCGGGCTCGTGCTGCCGCCGTCGCGCCACTTCAAGCGCCATGCGCCACAGGGCGGCGCAATGCTGCACAGGTTCATCCAGCCATTCCGCGACCCGGCGCTGCCCTGGCTGTTCTTCGAGGCCTTCTGCCTGATGGGCAGTTTCGTCACGGTGTACAACTATATCGGCTTTCGCCTGCTGGCACCGCCGTTCACGCTCAGCCAGACCGCCGTGGGCCTGCTGTTCACCGTCTACCTGGTCGGCATCTTCAGTTCCGCCTGGATGGGGGGCCTGGCCGACCGTTTGGGCCGTCCCCGGGTGTTCTGGACGGCTCTGGTCATCATGCTGCTTGGGGCCATGCTCACGTTATCGCAAAATGTGGCCGTGATCGTGGCGGGGGTGGCGGTGTTGACCTTCGGCTTCTTTGGCGGCCACTCCATTGCCAGCGCGTGGGTCGGCGCCCGGGCGCAGCAGGGCAAGGCGCCGGCGGCTGCGTTGTACTTGCTGTTCTACTACCTGGGGTCCAGCGTTGTCGGCTCGTTGGGTGGCGTTGCCTGGGCTTGGGGCGGCTGGCCTGGGGTCGTTGCGCTGGCCGGCATCCTGCTTGCCGCAGCCTTGGTGGCCGGGATCAGGCTGGGCAAGGTGCAGGCGCCGAACAAGGCTACTTAATCTGCGGCAAAGAAAAGGCGCTCAAGCCGGACCTGGGCCTGAGCGCCTTCGCCTGATCGCAGCGGGCGGCTGATCAGTCGCTGGTGCTGGCGTACAGGCCCCCGGGAGCAAGGCCGTTCGAGGTCGGCACCAAGGCCCTGCCGCCCTTGCCAACCCACTTGCCGACCCAGTTCCGCTGAGCGATGAACAGCACCACGCAGACGACCACGGCAAGCGCCGCGAAGAAGGCGAACCCGCCCGCGAAGCTGCCGGTGGACTGCTTGGAGAAGCCCATCGCGTTCGGGATGATCGAGCCGCCCAACGCACCGATCTCGCCGATCATGCTGCTGGCGACCGCGGTCGACAACGGCCAACGCAGCGGCACCAGTTGGAACAGCGCGCCGTTGCCGGCCCCGAGCGCTGCGAAGATCGCCATGAACAGGATCGTCGTCGCGAACAACGACGGCGTCGAGGTCAGGCCGAACATCAACGCCGCGACGATGAGCAGCACCACCGACAGCGCGACAATGCCGCCGATCTTGTCGGCAGCCCAGCCGCCGAACACCCGCACGATGCTGCCCATGATCGTCGCCAGCATGGTCAGCTGGGCAGCCTCGATCTTGGTGACGTGGAATTGGTCGTAGAAGAAGGTCGGCAGGAACGCGGACAGGCCGATGAAGCCGCCGAAGGTGATGATGTAGACCAGGTTGAACACCCATCCGTCAGCCTGCCACAAGCAGGCCAGGTGCTGGCCGATGCTCTGGTGCTCGTTGTCGGGCGGCTCCTTGGCGAAGATGATCATGACGACCAGCGGGATCAGCATGAACGCGGCCGCATAGCCGTAGACGGCGTGCCAGCCGTAGGCCTGCGCGATCGGCGGCGCCAACAGCAGGGCGATCACGGTGCCGGAGTTGCCGGCGCCGGCGATGCCCATGGCCAAGCCCTTGTTCTCCGGCGGGAACCAGCCGGAGCCGAGCGACAGGGCGACGCCGAAGCTGGCTCCGGCGATGCCGAGCAACACGCCCATCGCGAGGGCGTCGCTGAAGGTGGTGACGAAGAAGAAGCCCCACAGCATCGCAACCACGATGCACGACATCTCGACGATGGCGGCATTCTTGCGGCCGATGTACTGCGCGATGACGCCCAATGGGAAGCGCATCAGCGCCCCGGCCAGGATGGGAATCGACACCATCAAACCCGTTTCGGTCGGCGTCAGCTTGAACGCCTCGCTGATGAACGGACCCATGGCGCCGTTCAGGACCCAGATTGCGAATGAGAAGTCGAAGTACAGGAACGCCGCGAACAGCGTCGGCGGGTGCCCCGACTTCATTATTGCACGAAAACCAGCCATCTCAGAACCTCCAACACCGATCGCCCATGCGACCCGGCGGAATTATGCAAAACTCAAGCCACTGAAGCCGATCTCCGGAGCAATCCCTGTCGAAGGATGCCATGCCAGCAAAGCCCGGCGTCCAGCGGGATCGATCCGTCACCATGGCCATCAGTACACGTCGCGCAGGTAGCGGCCTTGCCTTGCCAGGGCGACGATCCAGTCTTTCGCGTGTGCCTCGTCCAAGCCGCCTTGCTGGGCCGCGACCTGGCGCAGCGCCGCATCGACATCCCTGGCCATGCGCGTCGCATCGCCGCAGACGTAGACGCGCGCGCCATCCTGCAGCCAGCGCCACAACTCGGCGGCGTGCTCGCGCATGCGGTCCTGCACATAGACCTTGGCCGGCTGGTCACGCGACCAGGCGGTGTCCAGGCGGGACAGGGTGCCGTCCGCCAGCCAGCCGCGCAGTTCCGCCTCGAACAGGAAATCGCTGCGCTCGTGCCGATCGCCGAAGAACAGCCAGGTCCGTCCGACCAGCCGCCGGGCCGCGCGCTCCTGCAGGAAGGCGCGGAACGGCGCGATCCCGGTTCCCGGCCCGACCATGATCACGGGCGTGGCCGGGTCGTCGGGCAGACGGAAGTCACTGGCCTGGATGCTGGCGAGGATCTCGCCGTGGCCGGCGGCACGGTCGGCCAGGAAGCTGCTGGCGACGCCGAGGCGGACCCGGCCGCGCCGCTGCGGGCTCACCACGCCGACGCAGAGATGCACCTGGCCAGGTTCGGCCCGCAAGCTCGACGCGATGGAATACAGCCGCGGCTTCAACGCGGGGAGAGCGCGCGCCAGGTCGGCGAGCCGCGGCCTGGCCGACGGGAACGCCTGCAACAGGTCGAGCAGGTCAGCGTCGGCTAGCTCCGCATCGTCGTCGCCATCGGCCAGCCGGCGCAGGGCGGCGGCCTCGCATGGGTCGGCTGCCACCGTGGCCAGCAGGTCGAGCGTGCGGTCCAGCGGGCGGGCGATGTCGAGGTGGGCCGCGAAGGCTTCGCGCAACGGGCGCATGGTGCCGTCCGGGCAAGGAGCAAGCTCGCGCCCGTCCGCGCCTATTGCGGCCAGGCAAAGCTCGACCAGCGCCGGGTCGTTATGGGCGGCGATGCCGATGGAGTCGCCGGGCTGGTAGACCAGGCCGGACTGCGCCAGGTCGATGCGGACGTGCCGCACGTCCTTGCCAGACCCACCAGCCGTCAGCCGGCGTGCGTCGAGCACGCGCACCGGCATTGCCACGGAGGCGGGAGTGACCGGAGCTGCGGCCTCCAGAATCGGCAGCGAGTCTGGCGAGCGTTCGGCCAGCAGCTGCTTGACCATCTTGCTGGTCTGCTTGGCACCGGGACGCAGAGCGACGGCGATGCCTCCCGCCCGCTTGCCAGCGCCTCCGCATAGGTTTGGCAAAGATAGCCGCACTGGCCGCAATCGAGCTGCGCCATGGCGGCCATCAGCTTGCGCTCGAACGGCCGGCCGTCGGCGAGGTGCAGCCGCTTGTCCATCTCGAGCGTCGGGTCGTGCCAAGGGAAGTCCTCCTCGGCCGGTGGCGCCGGCGACGGGCCTTGCCCGGCCTGACCGAGCAGCCCGGCGAGGAAGCCATTCAGCCAGGCGCGCTGGACCGGCGAGAACGGCGCGGTGTCGGGGATCACGGGGATGGAGGCCACGGGATTGATCGCGTTCACGCGGCAAGCTCCAGCGCGGCCTGGCAGATCTCGCCCAGCGCCTGGTCCGACAGCCGGGCCGACCAGGCCTGGAACCCCTCACCCGGTGACCGCTGCCCCAACCACGCCAACAGCAGGTCCAGTATCACCGGCGGCAACTCGTCCGCGGCGATGCCTGGGCGGATCAGGCGACCGACCGCCTGCAACGGCCCGGAGCCGCCGCCGACATGCAGGTCGTAGCCCTCGACCATGTCGTCGCCGCGCTCCACCTTGGCGCCCAGCAAGCCGATGTCGGCGATGTAGTGCTGCGCGCAGGAGTTGTGGCAGCCGGTCAGGTGGATGTTGACGGGCTGATCGACGGTGATGCGCCGCTCCAGCCAGTCGACCAGCGTGGCCGCATGCGACTTGGTGTTGCTGGCGGCGAACCTGCAGCCGACGCTGCCGGTGCAGGCGACCAGCCCGGCGCGCAGGGCGCTGGCCGCGTGGTCGAGGCCCAGCGCCCGGATGGCGGCCAGCATCTCCGGCAAGCGGGCGTTCGGCACGTCGGAGATCAACAGGTTCTGCCACACCGTCAGCCGGATGGCGCCGGAGCCGAAGCGGTCGGCGATGTCGGCCAGCCCGCGCATGCGTGCCGCCGAGATGCGCCCGACCGGCAGCACCACGCCGACATAGGACAGCCCCGGCTGCGCCTGTGCATGCACGCCGACATGGCCGTCGCGCCGCTGCGGCCCGGCCAGGGTCATCGCCGCGTCCGGCACGCGCGGCAGGCTGCGGCCCAACTCGCCCTCGATTGCGGTCAGGAAGCGGTCGAAGCCCCAAGAGTCCAGCAGGTATTTCAGCCGCGCCTTGGTACGGTCGGTGCGGTCGCCACTGGCGATGAACACGCGCAGGATGGCGTCGCAGACGGGCGTGGTCTGCGCCGGGGTCACGATCACGCCCGTGCTGCAGGCGAAGTCCCGGTGCCCGGTGATGCCGCCGAGCGCCAAGCGGTAGTAGACGCCCGCCTCGACCCCGTGTCCGGCCGCCACCCGGACGGCGGTGAAGCCGATGTCGTTGGTGTCCTCCAGCACCGGCACCAGGCCGCCGCCGTCGAACGCGATGTTGAACTTGCGCGGCAGGCCGTAGAGTTCGCGGTGGTTGAGGATGTGGTGGTGGATGCGCCGCGTGTCCGGCCGGGTGTCGAGCAGTTCCTGCGGGTCGATGCCGGCGGTCGGGCTGCCGGTCACGTTGCGCACGTTGTCCGCGCCGGCCCCGCGCGAGGTCAGTCCGAGGTCGGCCAGGCGGGTCAGCACCTCGGGCGCCGCGGCGGCGCCGATCTCGCGGATTTGCAGGTTGGCGCGGGTGGTGACATCGGCGTAGCCGCCGCCCAGCTCTTCCGCGATGGCGGCGACGCCGCGGAATTGCAGCGTGTTCAGGATGCCGCCGGGCATGCGCAGCCGGCACATGAAGCTGTCCTGCGCAGGCGCCACGAAGAACAGCCCGTGGTACTTGGCCAGGAAGACATCCAGCCCCTTGAGGAACCTGCCCTCGGCCGCCAGCGCCGCGATGTCGCCGAAGCGGTCGAGCGGATGCTTTCGCCGCTTGGCGTCCTCCTCCGGCGTCAACTTGCCACCGGCAGCCGCCGTCTGGTCCTGTGCGGCGCGTTGCAGATCCATGGGGTCGGCTGCCGCCATGCCTCCCGCCAACGGCCCGTGCTTGGCCGTGACGCCGGCCATGAAGCCTTTGAGATATTCCTGTTGCTCAA
>CAXSFF010000165.1:0-6617 GCA_964236035.1 uncultured Acetobacteraceae bacterium | reverse complement strand
TGGCTGCGGCCGACGCCGCGGAAGTTGAAGCGCATGACGGAGAAGCCGAGCTTCTGGAACGACTGGTACATCGTGAACGTGATGCGGTTGTTCATGGTGCCCCCGTGCAACGGGTGGGGGTGCAGGACGAGCGCCAACGGGGCGCCACTCTCCTTGCTGTGGTGGTAGCGGCCCTCTAGCCGGCCGTCGGGGCCGGCGAACATCACCTCTGGCATGGCGTTCGATTACTTTCCTTGCCCCGGGACCAGGCATGGCCGGAGCAGAATGCCTACGCGATTGATTGCCCGCCCGGCGATGCCCCGCCCCGGCAGACGAATGTGTCGAAATTCCGGCAGGTCGCCGACCAGCCGAGCGGCCCTCCCGAGCCAATGTTGTCTCAATAGTTCCTATGTGACCTGATCATGGGGCGCCCCGGGACGCAGGCCTTAAACCCGGGAACGGAGCTGATATATATGATGTGGGCTGCGGTACCATAACGGAAATCACGGATGACCATGTTTTTGCGCGAACTTGTGGCGGCGTACCGCACCCGCGACCCCGCCGCCCGCTCCTGGATGGAGGTGCTGCTGTGCTATCCGGGGCTGCACGCCGTGTTGTGGCACCGGCTGGCGCGTGGCCTGTGGAACCGCCGGCTGTATCTTTTGGGACGATTGACGTCGCATTTCGGGCGTTTGCTCACCGGCATCGAGATCCACCCGGGCGCACGACTCGGCCGCCGGGTCATCATCGACCACGGCATGGGCGTCGTCATCGGCGAGACGGCGGTCGTCGGCGATGACGTGTACCTCTATCACCAGGTCACGCTGGGCGGCACCAGCAGCGAGCGCGGCAAGCGGCACCCGACCATCGGCAACAACGTCATTGTCGGCGCCGGCGCCAAGGTGCTGGGCGACATCCTGATCGGCGAGGGCGCGCGCATCGGCGCCAACGCCGTGGTGGTGCAGGACGTGCAGCCCCACGCCACCGTCGTCGGCATCCCCGCCCGCCCGATCGAGCACAGCCGCGACTATACGCCGCCGCCGCCGCGATTCGTGGCATATGGCACCCCCTGCGACGGCGAACCCGATCCGCTGATGTGCGAGATCGAGGTGTTGCGGGCGGAGCTGCTGGCGCTGGAGGCACGGGTGGCGGACGACTCCCGCGCCCGTGCCCGGGCTGCCGAATGAACATGGTCTACCTGGACGCCAACGCCAGCGAGCCGCTGCGCCCGGCGGCACGGGCGGCGATGCTGGCGGCGCTCGATGTCACGGGCAACCCGTCGTCGGTGCACGCCGCCGGGCGCGCGGCGCGGCACATCCTGGAACAGGCGCGCGAGACGCTGGCCGCCTGCTTCGGCGGCACGGCTGCCGAACTGGTGTTCACGTCCGGCGGCACGGAGGCGGACGCCATCGCCATCCATGGCCTTGGCGCTGGCCGCCGGCTGCTGATCGGCGCCACCGAGCATGACGCGGTGCGCGCCGCCCGCGCCGACGCCGTGACCATCCCCGTCGACGGCGACGGCGTGATCGACCTGGACGCATTGGCGGCGGCGTTGCCCGGAACGCCGGCGCTGGTCTGCCTGATGCTGGCCAACAACGAGACGGGCACTATCCAGCCGGTCGCTGCCGCGGCCGAACTGTGCCGGCGTCACGGCGCGTTGCTGCACGTGGACGCCGTGCAGGCCGCCGGGCGCGTCCCCACCGATTTGCAGGCACTCGGCGCCGACAGCCTCGCCTTCTCGTCGCACAAGTTGGGCGGACCGGCGGGGGCAGGGGCGCTGTTGCTGCGGCCCGGCGTCGCCGTCACGCCGCTGATCGCCGGCGGCGGCCAGGAGCGTGGCCGCCGTGGCGGCACCCCCTCCGTCGCCGCCATCGCCGGGTTCGCCGCCTGCTGCACTTCCCCTCCTCCCCTTGCGGGAGGAGGCCGGGAGGAGGGGTGGCCACGCCAAACACCCTGCATGCCGCACCCCTCCCGCAGGGGAAGGGGAGAAGAGTCGGAAATGACGTCATTGCGAGACTCCGCTGCGGCGGCGGCAACCCGGCACGGCGCGATCGTGCTGGGCGGGCCGGCGCGCCTGCCGAACACCGTCTGCCTGGCGCTACCCGGCGTGGCGGCGCAGACCCAGCTGATCGCGCTCGATCTCGACGGCGTGCAGGCTTCGGCCGGGGCGGCGTGCAGTTCCGGCAAGGTCGCCCGCAGCCATGTGCTGGCGGCGATGGGGCTGGGCGCGCTGGCCGGGCAGGCGGTCCGCGTCTCGCTGCCGTGGAACGTCACGGCGGCCGACATCGACGCCTTCGCCGCCGCGTACGCCAGAATGGCCATTCGGGCGACGCGCCGGCTGGAGGCAGCGTGATCTACCTCGACAACCAGGCCACCACGCCATGCGACCCGCGTGTGGTCGCGGCGATGCTGCCGTTCTTCAGCGAGCGCTTCGGCAACCCGCACAGCGCCGAGCACGCCATGGGCAACGACGCCGAGCGCGCCGTGGAACTCGCCCGCGCCCAAGTCGCGGGCCTGATCGGCGCTGACCCGCGGGAGGTCGTGTTCACCTCCGGCGCCACGGAGGCCAACAACATCGCAATCAAGGGCGCCGCCCGCCACGCGCGCAGCCAGGACGATCCGCGCCGCCGGGTCGTCACGCTGGCGAGCGAGCATAAATGCGTGCTGGAGAGCGTGGCGTCGCTGGCGGCGGACGGCTTCGATCCCGTGGTGCTGCCGGTCGGCCGTGACGGGCTGCTGGACCTCGACCGGCTGGCCGACGCGCTTGCCGTGCCGACGCTGCTGGTCAGCGTGATGGCCGTGAACAACGAGACGGGCGTGCTGCAGGACCTGGCGGCGATTTCCGCCCTGGCGCACGCGGCCGGCGCGTTGCTGCACACGGACGCGGCGCAGGCGCTGGGCAAGGTGCCGTTCGACGTGGCCGGCATCGATCTGGCCTCGTTCAGCGCCCACAAGCTGTATGGCCCCAAGGGCGCTGGCGCATTGTACGTGCGCCGCCGTCCGCGCGCCCGGTTGTCGCCGCTGTTCTCCGGCGGCGGGCAGGAACGCGGCCTGCGCTCCGGCACCTTGCCGACGCCGCTGCTGGTGGGCTTCGGCGAGGCCGTCCGCATCGCCGGCGCCGAGATGGCCGCCGAGTCGCACCGCCTGGCCAGCCTGCGCGACCGCCTGCTGCACGGCCTGCGCGCCGGCGTGCCCGGCCTGCAGGTCAACGGTTCCTGGTACCATCGGCTGCCCGGCAACCTCAACATCACCCTGCCGCACGGCTCCGCGTTGGCGTTGATGCGGCGGATGCCGGAGCTGTGCGTCTCCACGGGGTCGGCCTGCTCCTCGGCCGAGCTGGAGCCGAGCTATGTGCTGGCCGCCATGGGCCTCGACCCGGCGCAGGCGGCGCGCAGCTTGCGCATGGGGCTGGGACGCTTTACCTCCGCCGCCGACATCGACGCTGCCATTACCGCCATCTGCACCGCATCAGAACCAGTCGAGGCCTGAACCCCCCATGCCCAAGATGACCTTCGTCGAGCGCGACGGCGCCCGCCGCGACGTCGACGCCCCGCTCGGCCTCTCGGTGCTGGAAGTGGCGCACAAGCACGACGTCGACATCGAGGGGGCCTGCGAGGGATCGCTGGCCTGCTCGACCTGCCACGTGATCATCGATCCGGCCTGGTTCGCCAAGCTCGCCAAGCCGACCGAGGACGAGGAGGACATGCTCGACCTGGCGTTCGGCCTGGAGAAGACCTCGCGGCTCGGCTGCCAGATCATCATCACCGAGCAGCTCGATGGCCTGGTGGTGCGGCTGCCCGCAGCGACGCGGAACGCGCAGGGGTAGGTCCGTGCGAGTCCTGGCCGCGATGTCCGGCGGGGTCGACAGCAGCGTGGTCGCCGGGCTGCTGCACGAGGCGGGGCACGAGGTGATCGGCGCCACGCTGCAGCTGTACGACCACGGCGCCGGCGGCCGCAAGGGTGCCTGTTGCGCCGGGCAGGACATCCACGACGCCCGCGCCGTGGCCGACCGGCTCGGCATCCCGCATTACGTGATCGACGCCGAGGCACGCTTCCGCCAGGCGGTGATGGCGGACTTCGCCGACAGCTACGCCGCCGGACGGACACCGGTGCCGTGCGTGCGCTGCAACCAGACGGTGAAGTTCACCGACCTGATGGCGCTGGCCGAGGACCTTGGCGCGGACGCGATGGCGACGGGGCATTACGTGCGCCGGGTCGACGGCGCGGATGGGCCGGAGCTGCACCGCGCCGCGGACCTGGCGCGCGACCAGAGCTGGTTCCTGTTCGCCACCACCCGCGCGCAGCTCGCCCGCACGCTGTTCCCGCTGGGCGATATGCCCGACAAGGCGGCGGTGCGGGCGGTTGCCGCGCGGATGGGCCTCGATGTCGCGGCCAAGCCCGACAGCCAGGACATCTGCTTCGTGCCGATGGGGCGCTACGACGCCGCCGTGGCGGCGTTGCGGCCCGACGCCATCGCACCCGGCGAGATTGTCGACGGAGCCGGCCGCGTGCTCGCCCTGCATGGCGGCGTCGCGCGCTACACGGTGGGGCAGGCGCGCGGCTTGGGCGCCGCGGCCAGCCAGGGCGGCGAGCGGCAGGTCGTGGTGGCGCTGGACGCGGGCAACCGGCGGATCGTGGTCGGCCCGCGCAGCACGGGCACGCGGCAGGTCATGCTGCGCGAGGTGAACTGGCTGATCGACCCGCCGGCGCGGCTGCGGGCCAGCGTGAAGCTGCGCGCCCGCGACGCCTTGCGCGGGGCCGAGGTCGTGACGGACGCAGCGGGCGTCGCCGTGTGGCTGGACGAGCCCGCGTTGCCGGCGCCGGGCCAGGCCTGCGTGTTCTACGACGGCGACCGGGTGCTGGGCGGCGGCTTCATCGCCTGAGTCGAGTTGACTAGACGGGTGCGCGGGGATATTGGCGCGCCTTCCGCATGGGATGGCGGTGTAGCTCAGTGGTAGAGCAGGAGAATCATAATCTCTTGGCCGGCGGTTCAAATCCGTCCACCGCTACCATTCCTCGGCTGCGTCAGTGTGCCGCCATCAAGCTTGGTGCAGCAATCACCGTTCTCCGCCGCAGTCCCAGCACCAGGCTGGCGATGCCGCCGAGCAGGATCGACCCGCCGATCGCCGCGAAGATGCCCTGCACCGGCCAGTGCCGTCCCAGCAGCGCGCCCACCACCAACGGCCCGGCGAACGAGCCAAAACGCCCGACCGCCATCGCCCAGCCGACGCCGGTGGAGCGTACCGCCGTCGGGTAGGAGATCGCCGCCAGCGCGATCACGCCCGAGCTGGCGCAGCCGATCACCAGGCCGAACAGCCCCTGGAACAGCATCACCGCCGGCACCGACGGCACGGTGTAGCCGATCAGCGCATAGCTCAGCGCGCTGAGCGCGAAGCTGGCCGGCAGGATCGCGGCGGCGCCGAACCGGGTCAGCAGCCAGCCGGCGGCGCCCGAGCCGATCACCGAGCCAAAGTTAAACAGCGCCAGCGCCAGCGCGGAACTCGGCACGGGGATGCCGCCGATGCGCAGCAGGGTCGGGCTCCAGGACGAGTTGACCACCAGGATCATGAACGCGAAGAAGAAGCTGACCCACAGCAGGATGGTGCCGGGGCCGCGGCCCTCAACAAACAGCTGGCCCACCCGGGCATCGTGCCCGGCCTGCTCGTTGAGCACGTAGCGGCCATCGGATGGTGCGGCGATCCCGGGGAAGGTCCGGCGCAACGCCGCAGCGACCCGGGTGGGAGAAGCGCCGGAGTTGACCAAATAACCAAGGGATTCTGGCAACGCTGCCAGCAGCAGCAGCGCCACCAGGATCGGCAGCACGCCGCCGACGTAAAACACCGACTGCCAGCCATACGCCGGGATGATCCACGAGGCCAGCAGCCCGCCGGCCATGCCACCCAGCGGGAACCCGGCCCAGAGCAGGCTGACGATGGTGGCCCGCAGCCGCAACGGCATGTACTCGGACGCCAGGCTGATGAAGCTCGGCATGGCGCCGCCGAGGCCGCACCCGGCGAGGAAGCGGAACGCCAGCAACTCGTTGAAGCTGCTGGACAACGCCGTGCAGAAGGTGAACACCCCGAAGCACGCCGTGACGGCGACGAGCACCCGCTTGCGGCCGATGCGGTCAGCAACCGGGCCGAGCAGGAAGCTGCCCGCCGTCAGGCCGGCCAGCGCCGCGCTGAACACCCACGCGAACGCCTGCGGCGCCACGTGCAGCATGTCGATCATGGCAGGCGCCGCCAGCCCGATCGATTGCAGGTCGAGGCCGTCCAGCAGCGCCACTACCCCGCACAGCACCACGATCCAGAGCTGCGGCGCCCCCACCGGCTGCTGCTCGATCAAGGTCGTGACGTTGATGGATGCGGTTTCCGCCACGGTTATGCTCCGGTTTATGCGGCGGCATGCTAGGTTTCGAGGGTTCGCTGTCAAGCAGGAGGAAGCCTTGGATCAGGACGCCGCCGCCCTCGTCGATGAACTGGTGGTCGCCAACCACATCCTGTTCCACCAGGGCGTGGTCGACGGCTTCGGCCACGTCAGCGCCCGCCACCCCAGCCGCGCCGACCGCTTCCTGCTGGCCCGCAGCATGGCCCCGGCGCTGACCGAGGCGGCGGACATCCTGGAATACGACCTCGACG
>CAXSFF010000164.1:0-6624 GCA_964236035.1 uncultured Acetobacteraceae bacterium | reverse complement strand
TCTTGTCGGCAACGCCTGGGCCATTACGGTCTACAATGTCGAAACCGATGGTCACGGCAACAACTTTAGCCTTTCGACTACGAATATGGTCATAACCGAGAACATGATCCAGCTGAATGACAGCGCCGGCGGGATATGGCTGATCGATGCGCCGCAATCGGTAGCCGTCGCCCGCAACATGTTTTTCGGCAACGGCACTGCCGCTATCGGCCAATGCCTATACGCACATACCGACAACGTCGTCATCACCGGCAACTGCTGGAACAATGCCCATCGCCTGTTCGCAAACCCCGTCGCGATCAACGGCCTGCAGACTGTCCAACTGCCCGACATCGCCGACCACGCCATGCTAACCTCCGTTCCCAGCGGGGTGCAATCCATCGTGACGCAACGTCAGGTGGCGACGCTGGGCCAGATCGGCTACGTCAAGGTTCTGGCGGGAGGCGGCGGCTACACCAAGGCGACCGTGACGATCACGGGAGCCGGCGTCGGCGCTGCGGCGTCGGCGTTCATCGCCAACGGCGCTGTGATCGGCGTCAGCCTGGACGCGCCGGGCAACGGCTACGGTCCACTCGGCGCATCTGCCACCGTCAGCATCGCCGGCGACGGCCATGGCGCGACCGCGACAGTTTCGGTCGGGCTCCCCGTGGTGGAAGGCCGAAGGATCCGCCTTGACTGCAACACCGCTGTTCGCTTTGCGCGCGCCGGGTCCAACCCGTTTCAGGATAATTGGACGCTTTCCGACGCCACGGTGCCCGCCAACGCAAGCATCTGCTTCACTGGCACCTTTGGGTCGTGGCGGGCAGACTCGGTCCCACTTGCAGATTTCATTGCTCCCCCCGGTGATGGCAGCCTCGCGTTGCGCACCATGGGCAGCGCGGACTTGATCTTGCATCCGTCCGCCAGCGGGCGGTTGCGGATCGTCACCGACATGGACCCGGCAGGCTATCTTGCGACCGTTGGCCATGGCTCCCCGGATGGGGTTGTTGCCGCACCGCCAGGCTCCGACTACCGCAACCTGGACGGCGGAGTCGCACAAACACTTTGGGTCAAACGAACCGGCGTTGATGCGCATGGCTGGTTCGCAATCGCCTAGTTAGGAACAACCTTGCATGCCAACAATCAACCAGCTTCCGGCAACGGCACAGGTTTCATCCGCTGACGAGCTGCCGCTCAGCCAGGGTGGCGTGACGCGCAGCGTTTCGGTTGGAACGCTGCTCGCGACGACACAGCCGGTGATCACGATCGCGTCCACGACGATGCTCGGACGCGTCTCGCTGGGCACCGGCGGGCCGGAGCCAGTGACCCTCGGAGCGGGTCTTGCCATGGCGGCCGGGGCGGTTGCAGCGACCGGCGGCGACCATGCCGGTTTTGCCCCACAGGGTGAACTGACACTGAGCGATGAAATCATCCTGAACAGCGACGGGCAGCCGCGGCGGATGCCCGTCGGGAAACTACTTGGCCTTTATACGGCGGGCGGCAACATCACCATCGACGCAACGGGGATAATCGCCGCTGCGGTCTCGACAGGCGGCGTGGCCACCTCGATCAGCACCGACCCGGTCACGGCCACCATCGCGCCAACCGACCTAATCGGGATCAGCCAAGGCGGCCAGGATCATGCGATACCGCTTGGCGCCATGCTGCACGGCACTGACCAGTCGGCAATGCGCATCACGCCGACCGGGCGCCCCGTCGGGTCCATCGCCGCCGACCTGCCCGCACGGCATATCGATCCGCGCGACTTCGCCGCCAACATGTTTTCCGGGGCGACGTCGCAGGACGACGCAGTCGGCATCCAGGCGGCCATCGCCTACGCTCAGGCGTCCGGCGGCGGAGTTATTCAGCTCCCCGATCATGGCGGCGTGAAAGGGCAACTCGCGACTCCCCTCACCATCACGAAGTCCGGCGTTTCCCTGATCGGCCAGACACGCTCGTTGCTGACCCATGACAACCTTGGTCCGTTGCCCGATGCGGCCGTCCAACTGCGCTGGGTCGGCCCGGCCGGCGCTGCCATGCTGCGGATCGCTCCAGTTGGCGATATCATCAACGGCACGCCGCTGTCGGGCTGCGACATCAATGGGATTCTGTTTGATTGTGCCGGCCTGGCGGCAATCGGCGTCATTCTTGCGTCCGCGGAGTATTGCAAGATAAACCTCATGGTCACCGAGGCGACCGCCGATGGCGTGCTGCTGGACACGGTCGACCTTGGCGAATTCAACGATTGCCAGAACAACGACATCACTCTCGGCATCCGCATCTTGACCACCCTCGGCAATTGCCTCCGCCTTGCCGGCAGCGCACGTGCCACGCAGCTGGGCTGCAGTTCCTACAATGCGTTCCGACGCGTCATCCTGACCCACAACGCCGGCGATGCCCTTGTGCTCGACTATGCTGAGAACAACCTTTTCGACAAGGTGATGATCCGGAATCGACCGAGCTTCACCCAGACTCTTGGCACCGCTGGGACAGGCCGTGCCATCGTGCTCAAAGGCAGCAGCGAGAGTGTCCAAAGGCCGACCGGTAACGTGCAGCTTGTCGGCGCCAACAACAACGTCATCAACCAGCTGAGTTGCGCCGGGTCGATCGCGTCACTGGGCCAGCAAAGCGGTTTTACCAGCCCAGCGTCGCAGAACCGTATCCTGAGATTTGACAGCAGCGCCAACGTACTCAACCTGGTTACCGAGATCGGCGCCTCCATCCAGGTCGCCACCACCGACAACGTCGATCTTTCGCTTGCCGCCTCAAGAGGCAGTTTCGCGAACGTCGCCGCGCAGGCGGCCCGCTTGCGCGACGAACGCGGGCCGGAGGCACTCGCCGTTTCGAGCACCACTGGAGACCATGTCCAATTTTACGCTGGTGACGCCAAGACCTGGGGCCTTGGCATCGACAGCGTGACGAACGATCTTCGCTTCACCCCTTCACTCCCGACAACCGGCCAGCTCAACCTTGGCAGTGGCCAAGGCGCGTATGGACTTGCCGCGCTTGGGGTTGGCGCCCGCCTGCCGTCCGGGGCGTCACCGGGTGTGCTCTATCTTGCTGATGCGGGGACCGCCGCCGTGTCGGCGCCTGCATCAGGTCTCGCGCTTTACGTGAAAACAGGCGCTTTGTATGCCGTCGGCAGCACTGGCGCGATCACGGCCGTCGGAGCACCCGGGGCAGCCGGCGTCAACGGCCCGGCGTGGTCGCCGCCGAAACGCATAGCCACCGGTCTGACCGACACGCCGACCATCGCCGACGATCAGGGTGTGATCGCCTACAGCAACGCCCAGCCCGTGACCGTGACCGTCAATGACCTTGGCAGCCTGCGCGTCTATGACACGTTGCAGATCGCCACGGGCTCGATAACGTTGCTTCCTGGGAACGGGGTCACGATGCTGTCTCAGGGCAAAGCTGTCGCATCTGTCGTCAGCGCCTACCAAGGCGCCGCCATCTCGGTGATCTCGAGCGGGAGCGGCTTGGTGTTCGTCGTCGGCAACACGCAATGACCGTTCTGGCGCTTGGACCCATGGGCAGCCGGGTTCGCAACACGCCGCCCAAGCTTCTGAACGGCGCCCGGGTAGCCTGGATCGGCGACAGCATCGTCCAGTTCAATCACCAGAATCCGAGCGCCATCAATGCCGCCCTGGCGTCGCAGTCTGTCGGGGAAATCGTTTCGGCACAGATGCTCGACCCTCGCTTCCGTTGCGATGTCTGGGTCAGCGCTGACGCCAGGGGCGGCCGACGCTTCAGCGGCGCCAACCAGGGCATCACCGGCGACACCGTCGACGCCCCGGGCCCAAACACCGATCCAAATGGCATGCTTGGCCGGTTGGCCTCTGACATCCTGCCGTTGAAGCCCGACATCTGCATCGTCGCCGGCGGCACCAACAACGTCTCCATGGCGAACACCATCACCGGCTTGGAGGCGATCTGCACGACGCTCATGCAGAACTTCATTCGTCCCGTGCTTTGCACGGTTCGGCCCTGGCCAACGACCTACTTGGGACACAGCACCGCCGACCAGCAAGCGATGCTGACCCTCAACACGCAGATCCGGGCGTATGCGGCAGCGACTCCTGGCGTTCTGCTGTGCGACCTGGCGGCGAGCTATGGCTGCCCTGGCCCTGTTTGGAACTATGGCCCGACGGCCTACTACAACGCCAATGACCTGCACCCGTCGCAGCAGGGTGGTTACATCGGCGGCAAGGCGCTGGCGGCGGCGCTGGCCGCCATCATCCAGCCCGGAAACTGGTTCCTCAACACGTTCTGGGACGTTGGAACCAATATGTTGCCCGTCGGCCAAGCCATCTTCACGGCAGGCGGTTCCGGAGGCAAGGCCTATCAGACCACCGGCACTGTCCCCACTGGCTGCAACATCTACAGCAACACGACCAGCATGAACGCGGTGAGCCTGGTTGCCAATGCGGCCACAGGCGGCAACTCCGTGCAGATGCGGATCACACCCGCCGGCACGGGGTCCTATGAGATATGGCCGCTCACGCTAGCCACGGCACCGTCGGCGAAACCGGGCAGCTACGTGTTCGGCTTGGCCGAAGTCGAGTTCGATACATGGCCATCGTGGGGCGGAGCGACATTCCAACTGAGTGAGCAACCAAGTTCCACCGACCAGACCAGCTACGGCATGGCGGTGGGCACGCCAGTTCCGGCCATTCCCGACGCCGGCCGCCGTTGGCTTATCACCCCGCCGTTGAAGCTTGACGCAGCAGCAACGGGCGTCAGTCCGCAGATCACTGTCTACGCGCTGCCAAACGGCGCGGCCGGCGTCGGAACTTTTCAGATTCACCGATGGGGCGTGTTCCCGATGCCAGACCCTCGCGGGCCATGGTTCTCGTGACGTTCCGTCCTGACCGGAACTAAGATGGCCATACCCGAAGAACCTTTCTATCTCTCCGAGGCCCGGGCCCAGGAAATCGCGGAACGTGCGGCAGCCAAAGCCGTGCATGACACCTTTCGGCTACTGGGCTCCGACATCAGCGAACTTGATGACATCAACAACCTTCGCGACGACTTTCGGTACATGCGGCGGCATCGCAGCCTTGCTGAGTTCCGGCGCACGGAGACCTCCAAGTCGGCGGTCTCGACGCTGACCGGCGGCGTCATCGGCATGCTGCTCAGCGCCGTCACCTGGCTTGTCACAACCTTCCTGCGCCCATGAACGTGCGGCGCATCAACCTTGGTGAGGCTTTGCCTTATGCGCCGAGAACGCATTGCCGCCGCTGCAGGATTGTGCCTTGGCTTCGCCTCCGCCAACAGCCTGCTCCCGTGCAATCATCTGTATCGCTGCATGCCTCGCGTCGATCTCGGGATTTACGATGAAGATGCCACCGAGCAGGACTCGGCTGACCCATATGCGGCCATCATCCAGAAGCTAACGGCTGAGAAGTCGGCTTGGATATGGGTCCATGTCGAGCAGCATCCGCCGCTTCGCAAGGACTACCTGGTTGCCAAACCCAAGGCGGCAGCTCCGAAAGACCATGAGCAGAACAGCAGTGAGGCACCATGACCATCTTTGAGCAAGCCTTTAAAATCGTAGTCGGAGAAGAGGGCGGCTTTTCCTCCAACCCGAAGGACCCTGGGAACTGGACCAGCGGCATCTGTGGCCGGGGGCTCTGTCAGGGCACGAAGTACGGCATCGCCGCCAGTGCGCACCCGGGTCTTGATATCGCCGGCCTGACCCTGGAACAAGCGCATGGGCTTTATCAGGATAGCTACTGGAAGGATGTATGCGGCGATGCTTTGCCACCGCCGCTGGCTCTGTTGGTGTTCGACGCCGCCGTGAATTGCGGCTCCGGCAAGGCGGTCCGTTGGCTTCAAACAGTGCTCGACTGCGTGCCCGATGGTGCGATAGGCCCGGTGACCATCGCCGCCGCCCAAGCCACGCGAGAGCCAAGCGGCATGATTTGCGCACAGTTCCAGGCGTTGCGCCTGACGTGGATGACAACGTTGCCCACTTGGCGGACTTTTGGCCTTGGCTGGTCTCGGCGTCTCTGCAGCCTTCCTTATGACTCACTGACGATGGGAGAAAGCTGATGGGTGTCTTGACCCCGCTCGCCGTATCGATTGCGCCTGAGATCACCCGCTGGTTGTTTGGCGCCGATGCCGAGAGAGCCGCCGCAATCATCACCAGCGCCGTTCAATCGGTGACCGGCACATCGGATGCCGATGCCGCTATGTCGTTCCTTCAGCTGAATCCGGCAGCGGCCTCGCAACTCCGCCTGCAACTGCTGCAGGTTGGGGCAGGCCTGGACGAGGCATCGCGTGCGACGGACCTGGTCAACTTGAGGTCAGCCGTCGCCGCCAATGCCGACGCGAGCAGCAATGTTCTTAGCGAGCCGCCACAGCCGGCGATCCTGGCCTGGTCGCCGCCGCTGATCTCCGCGACCGTGCTTGTCAGTTTCGGCTCCGTGGTGATGTACGTGTTGGTCAAGGGCGTTCCGAGCGGCAACGAGACGGCGGCGAACATGCTGCTGGGCACGCTTGCCGCCATGGCTACGTCGGTGGTCAGTTATTGGGTCGGCAGCAGCGCCGGCAGCGCCCGCAAGGACGTGCGGTTGTCACAAGTCACCAAGTAGATCGCCTTAAAGCTTATGCTTTTCGCAGGCAACGCCGGCGCGCATGGTC
>CAXSFF010000163.1:0-6671 GCA_964236035.1 uncultured Acetobacteraceae bacterium | reverse complement strand
GCCGGCCGCGACGGCGCAGCTCACGGCGGAGGCGGAGCTGAAGCGTGCCCTCGCGGAGATGCGTCGCGGGGCGGGTGGCGGCCTGTCGCTGCTCAAGGTCGAGGCCGACTACCAGGCTCTGCTGAGGGCACGCGAGATGCGGGCCAGCTTCGCCCGGCTGTCGGCGCTTGACGTGCCCTGCGACTACCACTGCCTGGACGTGTCCGATGCCGCGGCGCTGGAGGCGCTCGTGGAGTCGCTCTACCGCAAGCACGGACGCATCGACGGCGTGATCCATGCCGCGGGCGTGGTCGAGGACGGGCTGGTCCTCGACAAGTCGCTCGACTCCTTCGACCGAGTGTTCGACACCAAGGTGTCGCCCGCCCTCACCCTGGCGCGCGTGCTGCGCCCCGAGCACCTTCGTTTCACGGCGTTCTTCTCCTCGGTCGCCGCGCGGTACGGCTGTGCGGGCGGCGCCGACTACGCGGCCGCGAACGAGGCGCTCAACAAGCTCGCCTGGCGGCTGGATGCCCAATGGCCGGGACGTGTCGTCAGCATCGGATGGGGCCCCTGGGCGGAGTCGGGCATGGCGACCCGGTACTCCGGCAGGCTGCACGAGGAGCGCGGCTTCGACTGGCTGCCGATCGACGTCGGCTGCCAGTGCTTCATCGACGAGCTCTCGTTCGGCCGCAAAGGCGACGCGGAGGTCCTGATCTACGCCAGCGCGGGAGAGGGTCCGCAGATGCCGGCCGCGTCTGCCGCGCTGCAACCGGCCGCGCTGCAACCAATCGTCAGCCCCGCCAAGCTCGTTCCGTCTGTTGCCTGACTCCGGACCGTTGCTCGACAGCGCGGCCGGAGCGACGAGCACCGTCGACGCCGCCCGCGACCAGACGCAGGACATCGCCATCGTCGGGATGTCCTGCGCCTTTCCAGGCATGGAAGGCCTGCTCGACTTCTGGGCGAGCGTGACCACTGGCGGCTGCGAGATCGACGGTCCCGAAGAGCCCGATGTCTCGCGTGTTCTCGCCGCCGCGTTGCAGGATTTGCGGAACGGACGGCCACTCGATGCGGCCGATCCCACGGTGGCGAGGCTGGTCGCGGCGGCGGCAGGCCTTTTCCCCTTTGACGCGGCTGACGTCTCACACGGCCTGAACACCGCTGAATTCATCACCTGCGCCTCCGCTCTCGATGCGGTCGCGTCCGTGATCGCCCGCCTTCGCGACTTGGCATGCGACATGGGAATTGCCGTCGGCGTGCGGCTGCCGCCGCGCGACGGGTTTGTGCCGGCCCGCGCGGCGAGGCCTTACACGAGTTCCGCCGATGGCAGTGCCGCCACCCGGGGCTGCGCTGCGCTGGTGCTGAAGCGGCGCGCCGATGCCGAGCGTGACGGCGATCGCGTCTACGCCCTGATCGCCGGCCTCCATTCGTCGCCGGACCGGGTCACGGCCCTGCGCACGGCCTACGCGGGCTGCGGGATCGACCCGGCCAGCGTGGCCATGATCGAGGGCGCCGGCACCGCCACTCCCGATGGCGACGCACAGGAGATTGCGGCCCTCCACAGCGTGTTCGGCCGGTCGGGCTTCCCCGGAGCCGCGCTCGGCTCCATCAGTGCGAGCGTGGGCTCTGCCGGACCGGCGGCCGGCATGGCAGGGCTGATCAAGGCGGCGCTGGCGATCTACCATCGTGCCCTGCCGCCCATGCCCGGCGCCGAGCATCCGCACCCTGACCTTCTCACCGGCCGCATCTGCCTTCACGCGAAGCTGAGACCGTGGATTTCGCCGACCGGCTCGCCGCGCCGGGCCGGCATCAACATGGCAGGTCCGCCGGGACCGTACGGTCATGTCGTCCTGGAAAGCCACGTGGGCGACATCGCGCAGCCCTGGCGGTCGCTGACGCCCTGGGGGTCGGAGCTGATCGTCATTTCCGCCGTGACACGCGAGGCGCTCCGGGAGGAGATCCGACGCGTCCAGCGTGCCGCCGTGCGAAGCGTGGGAAGGGCCGGCCTCGCGTCTCTCGCCCTCGCCCTGGCCACCCGCTTCTCGGGTGACCACGCATTCAGGCTCGCCACGGTCTCCCGCGACGCCGCCGAGCTCAGCGCCCGCCTCGCGATCGTCGACCAGCGGCTCGGCACCGATGCCACCGACGGCTGGAAGAACTTCGCCTTCACCTATTTCGGCTCGGGACCGCAATCCGGGAAGGTCGGGTTCCTGTTTCCGGGGGTGGGCTTTCCCGGCCTGGCCGGCGGCTATGCTGACCGGCTCGGCGAACTTGCGCTGCATTTCCCGGGCCTGCTCGACTGGCTCGACCGCGCCGAGACGGTATGCGCCGCGGACGAGCTGAGCTACCGGCTGAGCTTCCAGCTCTTCCCGCCGCCGTATTGCGACCTGGCCGTGCTCGCGGAGATCGAGGAGCAGCTGAAGTGGTCGCAACGCGCCTCCGTCGGCACGATGATCGCGAACCTGGCCACCTTCTCGCTGGTCCGTGCGCTGGGCGTGCGCGCCGACGCCATGGCCGGGTTCTCGCTGGGCGAGTGGAGCGCGCTCGTCGCCGCCGGCATCATCGACATGGAAGCCGCGGCCGTGACCGCGCAGGGGCCGGAGGAGTCCTCGGCGCTGGGGGAGGTGACGGAGGCCTACCGGGGCACCTGGGCCATGGTCAGCGCCTCGTCCGACGACATCGAGGCGGTGATCCAGCCGCTCGGCGACGATGTCTCGGTCACGATCGACGTCTCGCCGGAGCAGGCCTTCATCGGCGGCGAGGAGACCGCGGTCGCCCTCGCGGTCGGACGGCTGCTCGCCGCCGGCATCTGGGCATCCCCGATCCCGAGCTCGCCGCTGATGGCCTCCTTTTCCGCGTTCCACACGAAACATGCGGCTCCCTATCGGGCGCAGTTGACCAGAACGCTCAACGCGATGCCGTTAAAGCGGCTCGACTGCGACATCTACTCGTCGGTGACCGGTCGGCTGTTTCCGCCCGATCCTCCCGGCATCGTCAGGATACTCGGGCAGAACGTGACCGATGCCGTGCGGATGCGCGTCACGCTGCAGACGATGCACAGGAACGGCATCCGCATCTTTCTCCAGCTCGGCGGCGGAGGACGGCTGTTGCCGACGGTTCAGAAGAACCTCGCCCTCGAGCCGCACACCGCGCTCTCGATCGACGTCGAGTACCTCTCCGGCCTGGAGCAGTTCCAGTATGCCCTGGCGCAGTTGCTGGCCCTGGGCGTCGCGTTCAACCCGCTCCTGCTTTACGCCCACCGCGTGCTGGAGCCGCTTGATCTCGAAGCGTCCGAGGCCGGGCTTGAGGCGCCCGAGGCCGGGCCGCTCGCGGAGCGACCAGAGGTCCGTGACGCACCTGCCGCACCCGGTTCCCCTCCGGCTCCGGCATGGCTGGAAGAGCTGTTCGAGATCGAGCGGCGGACGGACCGGGCCTTCTCCAGGCTCCTGGCCAGCCTCCTGGACGTGGCGCACCTGCCCCGGCCCTCCCCCTTGCTGGGCGAGGTGGTCGACGCCGGCCCGGGCCGCCTGCGCTTGCGCCTGACCCTGGACCTGGCCGTGCACTCTTTCCTCGGCCAGCATGTGCTGCTGGCCGTCCCCGGCGCGTTGAAGCCCGTGCAGGACCTGCTGCCGACCCTGCCGTTTGCCTTCGCCATCGAGATCATGGCCCAGGCGGCACAGGCCCTGCTGCCTGACCGGACGGTGCTTGATTGCCACGACGTCGAGGCGATCAGCTGGATCATGCTGGAGGGCACGGGCACGCTGGTCCTGTCGGTCGTGGCCGAACGGCGGACCGAGACCGACATCCAGGTGGAGATCAGCATCGAGGGCGCCGCCAGGCCCGCCATGCGCGGACGTGTCGCCACCGGGGCGGCGCCGCCGGAACCGCCGCCGATGGCGTTCGCCTGCGATGCCGGCTGCCCCCTGAGTGCGGCCGACTACTACGGCGAGGGACCGTTGTTCCAGGGACCGCTGTTCCGCGCCATCACGGCGTTGAGCGCGTTGTCCGCGGACTCGGTTGCCGGCGAAGTGGTGTTGCACGACCCACGGGACCTCTTTGCCGGTGGCGGCAGGCAGGCCGCGCCCATCTTCGATCCAATCCTGCTCGACAGCGTGGCGCAGATGCTGGGTGTGCCGGCATGGGTGAACGACCGCCGCTTCCTCGTGCCGATCCGCGTCAGGCGCGTGTCGCGTCACGGTGCCCTGCCGCCGCCGGGCACGCGGGTGCACGCGCGGATCAACCACCGCAGGCTGGATGAACGCCGGGTCGCGGGCGATTTCGCCGTCACCGGCCCTGCCGGCGAGACCCTGCTCCGGGTCGAAGGCTGGGAAGAGCTTTGGGTGATCTGGCCGAAGTGTCTGCTGGAGCGCAACCATCGCCCGAGGGAAGGAACGATCGGGCGCGCCTGGAGCGTCGGGGATGCGTCCCTGTCCTGCTCCCACGCCAGACGTACCGACCTTGGCGACGTCGATCCCGCTTGGATCGCGCGATACTACCTGACGGCCCGGGAATGGGCACGGTATGCGCGAGCACCGGATCTCTCGTGGCTGCTTCGTCGCATAGCCGCGAAGGACTGCGTGCGCGACTGGTTCCGGCGGCATCGCGGTGCCGTCCTGCACCCGTTGGAAGTGGAGATCGCCGATCTGCCCGATGGCGGCGCAACCGTCGTGGCGCCGGGGCAAGGTCCGGCAGCCATTGCTTTGATTGACCTGGACGGCGAGGCGATTGCTGTTGCATCGATGACTGCGGTCACGCTCGGCATCGCGAGCCTGGCCGACGGCGAGGCCGGCTCGCAGAGGCTCGCCCTGAGCGATCGGGAGGCGGCGTGCCTGCCCCTGGGGGAGCCGGACCGGACGGCCTGGCTGCATCGCGCCTGGTGCGCCAAGGAAGCCAGCGTCAAGGCGTGCGGCCGCGGTCCCGAGGCGCTGCGGCACTTCGTGGTCGAGCGCGTGCGCCAGGATGATGGCGTGGTCGAGATCCGCAACGAGTTGCACGATGTCGTGGTCAAGGTGGCCACCGCCGTCGACGGGCGCCGTGCGATGGCCTTGTCCGTGACCAGGCAGCTTCCCGCGCTCGCTTCGGTCCTCGATTGAGCGTCGCGCGCGACCACGCGTTGCTCGTCGAGCCCGCCGAGGCGCTCAGGCCGGGGCGAAGAGCTTTTCCCGGGCGCCTGCTGCTCGGCGTGGGGCTTCTGGGCCTCGCGGGCGCGGGAGGCTTCTACGTCCTCCACCGGGGTTGGGCCGGCGCACCGCCGATGCGCTACGTCACCATGCCGGTGTCGCGCGGCCAGGTTGCGCCCTCGGTCACCACGAGCGGCACCGTCAACGCCGAGATGACGGTGCAGGTCGGCTCCTACGTGTCCGGTGTGATCCAGAGCGTGAGTTGCGACTTCAACACCATCGTTCACCGCGGCCAGATCTGCGCCAAGATCGATCCCCGCCTGTATCAGGCCACCGTCGATCAGCAGGCTGCAGCACTCGCGACCGCGATCGCGCAGCGGGAGAAGGACAAGGCGAACCTTCTCTATACGCAGCTGGTCCAGGACCGGAATGCGGCCCTGGTCAGGCAGCGTGACGTCTCGCAGGAGGCGCTGGAGCTGGCCACCAGCAACCACGAGCAGGCCCGAGCGCAGATCCTGATCGACGATGCGTTGATCCGTCAGCAGACCGCGGCTCTGAACGTCGCCATGGTCAACCTCCAGTACAGCGACATCGTCTCGCCGGTGGACGGCACCGTCGTGTCCCGCAACATCGCGCAGGGCCAGACCGTTGCCGCCAGCTTCCAGACTCCGACCCTGTTCGTCATCGCGACCGACCTGTCCAGGATGCAGGTCGACACCTACGTCAGCGAGTCGGACATCGACAGCGTCAAGCCGGGCGGCAAGGCGGTGTTCACGGTGTCCGGCCTGCCCGCAACGCCATTCTCCGGCGTCGTCAGGCAGATCCGTCAGGCGCCGCAGATGGTGCAGAACGTGGTGACGTACGACGTGGTGCTCAGCGTCGACAACACGGCGCTGCTGCTCAAGCCCGGGATGACGGCGGTGGCGCACATCGTCACCGCCGAGCACGACGACGTCCTGCGCGTGCCGAGCGCCGCCCTGCGCTATGCGCCCCAAGGCGCGGCGGGCGCCGTTCCTCCCGCGGGAATGGGGGGACGCGTCTGGGTCCTGCGTGACGGCCATCCGCAGGCCGTGCCGGTCGTCACCGGCCTGGACGACTACGTCAACACGGAGGTGCAGGGCGGGAGCCTGACGCCGCAGGACGAGGTCATCGTCGCCGAACATGCCGAGGCCGGCCCCCCGGACCTGCCGTGATCGAGATCCACGACCTCACCCGCCGCTACCAGGTCGGGCAGACGACGGTGCAGGCGTTGCGCGGCATCACGCTCAGCATCGGGCAGGGAGAGTTCGTGGCGCTCGTGGGGCCGTCCGGCTCCGGAAAGTCGACGCTGGCCGCGATCCTCGGCTGCCTCGACCGGCCGAGCAGCGGGTCCTACCGCTTCGGCTCGCTCGACGTGGCCGGCCTCGGCGAGCCCGAGCTTGCACGGCTGCGCAGCCGGAGCATCGGCTTCGTGTTCCAGGGCTTCAACCTGCTGGCGCGGACGAGTGCGGCGGACAACGTCGCGTTGCCCCTGTTCTACGCCGGCGACACGGCGGCCTCGCGCCGCGGCCGGCGGGACCGGGCGTGTGCCGCGCT